>JBGUUN010000195.1:0-2262 GCA_045133555.1 Oscillospiraceae bacterium | reverse complement strand
TATGAGGGCGGAAGAATGTCCCGTAACGGATTGTGGTATCATTCCGTTGTTGCGGGTGAAGGCTCTGTTCCGATCAAACGCTGTCTGGCAATCTTAAAAGCAGCTGGTTATGAGGGTGCACTCTCCATCGAATATGAAGCAGCGGAAGATTGCATTGAAGGCATCGCACGCGGTGCGGCAAATGTCCGTCAGATGCTTAAAGAACTGGATTGGAAATGATGTCTGAAGGGAGCTTGGCAACAAGCTCCCTGAGGTTTTAATAGGATTTTCGGAGGAACGGTTTATGTTTTCGATCAATCAAAAAGGGGAAAAAAAGGAAATGCGTATTCCTTCCGGTGTGCATTATATCAAAGAGCCGATCGTCATTACCGAAGATGATCTTGATATCATCGGTGAGGATGGTGCGATTCTGCGCGGTACTGTGAAAGTAGACAGCGCATGGACACAGACGGATGGCGGGATCTATCAGGCACATTCCGAACTGAAAGCGGATGCGTTATATATCAACGGTGTGAAGTACCGTATGGCGCGTTACCCGAAATATGATCCGAATATCGAGGTATTCGGCGGGTATGCGGGTGACTGTATTTCCCGGGAAAAAGCTGCAGCCTGGAAAAATCCTAAAGGCGGCTATATCCATGCCATTCATAAGCATCATTGGGGCGGATTTTCCTATGAGATCACCGGTAAGGATGAAAACGGGGAACTTTGCTATATCGGCGGCTGGCAGAATAACCGTCAGATGGGTATGCATGACGAACACCGCTTTGTCGAGAATATATTTGAGGAACTCACCGAGCCGGGTGAGTGGCATTATGATGTCGATAGCGGTGTGATCTCGGTCATCCCATATCCGGGACACGATCTTTCCACTGCGGAAATCGCTGTCAACTCCTGCTTTTTCACCATGGAAGGCAGAAAGAATGTCACCATCTCCAATCTGACTTTTGAGAGAAGCAGCCGTACCTTTATGCTTACCAAGGAGCCGCTGCTGCGCAGCGACTGGACCATATACCGCGGCGGTGCGGTTTATATGAAAGATTGCCGTGACTGTGTCATCACCGAATCGACCTTTGAGGATATCGGCTCGAATGCGGTTTTTGTGGATGCAAATTCCGAATCGGTTGCGGTCACCAAAACGCTCATCCGTAACATCGGAGCAAGCGGTGTCTGCTTTGTCGGTCGAAACGATGCGGTGCGCAATCCGCTGTTTGAGTACGAACAGACCAACCATTTTGATGACCTTGATCTGACGCCGGGCCCGAAAAGTGATAATTATCCGAAAAACTGCTTTGTGGATAACTGCATCATCTGTAAAGTCGGCCAGCTGGAAAAACAGGCGACCGGTGTTGAGATATCGATGGCATACGGTATTTCTGTCACCAACTGCAGTATTTACGATACCTCCCGTGCGGGCTTGAATATCTCGGAAGGCACCTTCGGCGGACACCGTATCGAAGGCTGTGATATCTTCGATACCGTAAAAGAGACCGGTGACCACGGCAGCTTTAACTCCTGGGGACGTGATCGCTTCTGGCATCTGCGCGGTCTGCCGGATGAGGAGGCATATCGCTATGCACTGCTTGACTGCGGCGAAAAACCGACCGTGATCGCCAATAACCGTTTCCGCTGTGACCGCGGTTGGGATATCGATCTCGATGACGGCTCGTCCAACTTTGAAATCTATAATAACCTTTGCTTAAGCGGCGGTATTAAGCTGCGCGAAGGCTTTTTCCGTAAGGTCTATAATAACATCACGGTCAATAATACCGTTCATATGCACGCATGGTACCCGAATTCCCAAGATGAGATCTTCCATAACCTGCTCTTTACACCGTATTCGATCTATCTGATGCCGGAAAAATGGGGTAAGTCGATCGATAATAACTATCTCTACGCGCAAAACATTCTTCCGACCATGGCAGATGAACTGGCTGAAATGTCCGGTGACGATGCCTGCTCGCTGGCGGTACACTATGAGTTTGCCGACCCGGATAGCGGCGATTATACCTTGATCGCACCGCATTTGGTGGATTTCAAGAACTTTATGTCCGATTTCGGCGTCAAATATCCGCCACTGAAAGCCATTCGTAAAGAACCGATCCTGCCGAAGATCGCACCGCCGGTTTCGAAGGAGCGTAAAGTGTACCGTGTTCACGGCATGGATGTCAAAAACATCGATACCGACGGTGAAATGTCGGTTTATGCGACTGCCGGTCATAACGGCGTGCTGATCGTTTCGCTGAATGCGGATATTACCGC
>JBGUUN010000194.1:0-2199 GCA_045133555.1 Oscillospiraceae bacterium | reverse complement strand
GAATGTCCGACCACCGCAATGTTTTCGCCCTTGTGTTTTTCCACATAGGAGTTGATCGCTTTGCAGATACGGTCATATGCCTGTTTCATGGTCTCTCCGCCCGGAGAAGCGTAGTTTTTCGGGTCGGTTTCCCATGTGACATAGCTTTCGTGGTAGCGTTCGAAAATGGTTTCCCAATCCTTGCCTTCCCATTCGCCGCAGTAGATCTCCATCAATTCGTCATCGATGACGATCGGTAGATGATAATTTTCGTTTACCGCATCGGCGGTCTTTCTTGCGCGGATAAGCGGACTGGAATAGATCGCGGAAAGTCCCCAGTCAGCGGTTGCGGGAGTGAGTGCTTTGAGCTGTGCATATCCCATTTCGGTGACGGCACCGTCGGTCTGTCCGTGGTATGCCATCATCAGATTTCCCTCCGCCTGGCAATGGCGCACCAGATATAATGTGGTTACCATGGCTTAACGGTACCGACGATATCCGAAACATTTGCAATGTTGTTCTCGTCGCAGAAGCGGTTGATGCCTTCGATGATCTTGACCGGAGCAAACGGATCGGTGAAGATCGCAGCGCCGACCTGAACAGCGGAAGCACCGGCCATCATCATTTCGATCGCATCTTCGCCGGTGGAGATACCGCCCATGCCGATGATCGGAACGTTGACAGCATTTGCAACCTGCCATACCATACGGACAGCGATCGGGAATACTGCCGGACCGGAGAGACCGCCGACGTTCTGTTTTAAGATCGGACGGCGGGATCTGATGTCGATGCGCATGCCTAACAGGGTGTTGATCAAAGAAAGTGCGTCCGCACCCTCTGCTTCAACAGCTTTTGCGATATCAACGATGCTGGTGACGTTCGGAGAAAGTTTTACCATCAGCGGTTTGGTGGTCATTTTACGTACTGCTGCGGTAACTGCCGCTGCGTTTTCGCAGGAGGTACCGAAAGCCGCACCGCCCTGTTTTACGTTCGGGCAGGAAATATTAAGTTCGAGCATATCAACGTCGGTGGAGTCGAGTTTTCGTGCGATCTCCATGCAGTCCTCGATGGTGGAGCCTGCAACGTTTGCGATAACGGTGATATCTTTCTGGCGCAGATACGGCAGTTCGTGCTCGATGAAGTAATCAACGCCCGGATTCTGCAGACCGACCGAGTTCAACATACCGGCCGGAGTTTCTGCGATACGCGGCGGCGGATTGCCGTCCTTCTGATTTAAGGTCATGCCTTTGCAGGAGATGCCGCCTAAGGTTTCCAGCGGATATAAACATTCATATTCTTTGCCGAAGCCGTATGCACCGGAAGCAGGAATGACCGGGTTTTTGAAGTCAACGCCGGCAACGGTAACTTTTAAATTTGCCATAGTACGTTCCTCCTTACAGAATTACTTCGTGGCTGTCGAATACCGGGCCGTCTTTGCAGACATGAGCATAGTATTCTTTGCCGTCTTTAACGGATTTGCAGGCACAGACTAAGCAAGCGCCGACGCCGCAGCCCATTCTTTCCTCTAAGGAAACCTGGCAGCGGATGCCGTATTCGTCTGCGAGTTTTACGATGGTTTTGAGCATAACAGCCGGACCGCAAGCGCAGATGAGAGACGGTTTGTGTTCTTTTAACTGCTGCTCGAGTGCGGTAGTGACATAGCCGTGGATGCCTTTGCTGCCGTCATCGGTGCAAAGGATGGTGTTGATGCCGTTCTTTTTAAAGTCCTCTTCGAGGATCACAGCGGATGCATTGCGGAAACCGATGATGGCAGTTGCGTTTTTGCCGAATGCCTTTGCGGTTTCGAGCATCGGCGGAACACCGATACCGCCGCCGACAACGATCACGCTGTCAGATTCGCAAGCTGGACCGTCAAATCCGTTTCCGAGCGGGCCGAGCAGGTCGATCTGGCCGCCTGCCGGGATGTTTGCGATCTCGTCGGTACCCTGACCGCGGATCTCAAATACGATGCGCAGTTCACCTTTCTCTTTATTGATCTCACAAATGGAGATCGGGCGGCGCAGGGTGTGGCTGCCGATACGGACATGCACAAACTGGCCTGCCTGTGCCATTGCTGCCATTTCCGGACAGTAGATCCAGAAGCTGTAACAGCCTTTGGCAATGTTATCTTTTTTGGTAATCAAATAGGTTCCTTGACAGTAATTCATATCAAAGCTTCCTTTCATACTTTTTTCTTTCTTACATTATAACAGGTTTTGC
>JBGUUN010000193.1:0-3747 GCA_045133555.1 Oscillospiraceae bacterium | reverse complement strand
GTTTTGAAGCCGCTCCGATCGCAGAAACTCCGGCAGAGATCGCACCGGCTCCGGTAGTTGAGGAAGTACCTCAGGAAACCCCGACTGCAGATCCGTTTGGCAGCTTCTTCGGTTTTGAGGCAGCGCCGATCGCAGAAACTCCGGCAGAGATTGCAGCGGCTCCGGTGGTTGAAGAAGCCCCTGCAGCTCCGGCAGCAGATCCGTTTGGCAGCTTCTTCGGTTTTGAGGCAGCGCCGATCGCAGAAACTCCGGCAGAGATCGCACCGGCTCCGGTAGTTGAGGAAGTACCTCAGGAAGCGCCGGCAGCAGATCCGTTTGGCAGCTTCTTCGGTTTTGAAGCCGCTCCGATCGCAGAGACTCCGGCAGCACCTGTAACAGAACAGGCTGCACCGACCGAAACGGTTGAATTTCTGACCACCGAAAGCGATTCCGAAGTAAATGATATTTTCGCGAGCTTTTTCCAGTAAGGAATAAAATAAGGCTCATCTCCGTAAGCTAAATTCGGAGGTGAGCCTTTTGCATTTGGAAAAAAGATTTCAATGGGGATATTTTATTCTATCCACCTTATTTTTATCGGTCTTAGGCACGGGATTCCATTTTCTGAATGACTGGACGGCAAACAGCGTTTGGACGGTTTGGTTTGCACCGGTCAACGAAAGTATCTGGGAACACTTAAAGCTGCTGTTTTTCCCGGGACTGCTGCTGATCATACTGGATATTCTGTTTTCCGCAAAGATCACAGCGTATCCCCAACGGATCTTTGCATCGCAGGTATGCGGTATTTTTGCGGGGATGTTGTTCATCACAGCCGCATACTACACGGTATACGGAATCACGGGAAGAAACTTTGATTGGCTGAATATCACGTTGTTTGTGACAGGCTGCGTACTGTCACAGTTTTTGACCCTGCGAGATCTGCAAAGAAATCTTGCGGCACTTGCAATCATGCGCTGGACAGCATTATTGACGGTATTGCTGTTTTTATATCTGTTTGTACGCTTTACCCATTTTCCGCCGCAGCTGCCCTTTTTCATGGATATGCAGACCGGTATTTACGGTATTCATTGATTCATCTGCGCAACAAATTCGGCAGGTTTAGCGGTCATTTCCACCCAGGCAGGGTAGAATCCTGCTTTGATGGCATTGCGCACCGAGCGGATGTTGGACCATGCGGCACAGTAAAACGGTACTTTACCGCGTTTGATGATCTCAAGAGCTAAACTTGCGGTCAATGCGGCTGCGATGCCTTGCCTGCGATATTCCGGCAGTACGTCGATACCGATCTGCCACATGCTGTCGCAGTCGGCACTGCATCCGGCCAAGCCTATCAACTTATCCCCGTCATACGCACCGACGCCCAGCACATCCAGATGTTTTCTGTCCTCACAAAGCGCATTGCTCCAACAAGGAAGGTACAGGTCTTTGAAATCCTCTGCGGTGAGCAATTTGGTCGGATAAGGGCAGGGAAGCTCTTTGAGCTTGTCCGGGTCTGCAAGGAAATATTCCGCCATAAAGCAGATGCGCTGTCCAAACGGCGCTAACTGATCGGAAAGATAATGCAGATTCGGTGTTTCAAAGCAGTGCTCGGTTTGGAATTTATGGATGTATTCTTCTGCGATCGCGGCGTATTCCTCCGATACGCTCGCAACGATATTGCTGCCGTAGGACACTAGATCGAGTGAAAACGGCAGCTTTAAGTATTTTCTGGCATCCGGGTGACAGGCAGATCTCACGACATGATGCTTTCCGTCAAAGAAATCTTCCGGCTTGCATCCGCAATCGATCGCAGACTGTGCTGCGGCGATATACAGCATTTCCTGTTTGGTCATATTTTTACCTCATTTCATACTGTTCCCATGCACAGCCATCGCACAGAATCGAAACCACCTGTTCCAGATAGATACGATCGGTCTCGTCAAAGCGTTTTTTGATCGGGCTGTCGATATCCAGTACACCGTACAGAATGTCATTTTTGATGATCGGCACCACAATTTCGGAATTGGACGCGCTGTCACAAGCGATATGACCCGGGAATTCATGCACATCCGGCACAACAAGTGTTTCTCTTGCGGTCGCAGCGGCACCGCAGACACCTTTGGAAAGCGGAATGCGCAGACAGGCGACCTTGCCGCAGAATGGACCAAGCTGCAGTGCACCGTCTGCCATAAGATAGAATCCTGCCCAGTTTAAGTCCGGCAGGGCATCGTAAAGCAGTGCTGCGGTATTGGCGCAGTTGGTGGTCACATAATCACAGCCTTCGATCAATGAAGGCAGACTTTTTAAGATCGTTTGGTAGATTTTCTCTTTTTCCATAATCATCAACTCCTTACAGATATTATAGCGCAGGGAAGGTAAAAAAGCAAGATAGCAGCTTTTCTGCGATTGCTTTTTGATGAGATTTATGATACAATGAAGAAAATCAGAACAGATGGAGGATTTCCCATGAAATTGATGATCGCATCCGATATTCACGGCTCGGCCTATTGGTGCCGTAAGATGTTAGAAGCGTATGAAAACGAAAAGCCGCAGAAGCTTGTACTGCTCGGCGATATTTTATATCACGGTCCGCGCAATGACCTTCCGGATGAGTATGCACCCAAACAGGTGATCTCGATGCTTAATCCGCTTGCGGATGAGCTGCTTTGTGTGCGCGGTAACTGCGATACCGAGGTGGATCAGATGGTGCTTTCCTTCCCGGTACTGGCGGATTATGCACTTTTGTATCTGGATGAAAAGACATTCTTTTTGACCCATGGTCATAAATTCAATGACGATGTTCTGCCGCCGCTGCAGCAGGGAAGTGTGCTGATGTACGGTCATACCCATGTGCCCAAACGCGAAGATCACGGCAAGTATAAAAGCTTCAATCCGGGCTCGGTTTCGATCCCGAAAGAAAATTCGAAGCACAGTTACATGATATTGGAAAACGGCAAAGCTTACTGGAAAGATATTGAAACCGGTGAAGTTTACGCCGAAGCGGAATACTGATGAAGATCTTTATCTCACCCGCCAAAAAGATGCGGGAAGATGCGGATTTTATCCTGCCGCCAAGCGTACCTGTTTACTTAGAGAGAGCAAAGCAGCTTGCAGATTACTGTAAGAACTTAGATTTTCAGCAGCTTAAAACCTTGTTTGCGGCAAACGATGCGATCACTAAACAGAACTATGAACGTTATCAGAGTATGGATTTAAACAGACGCTTATCGCCTGCGATATTTGCCTATGACGGTATCCAATACCAATATATGGCACCGCAGGTGTTCGAAGATGCGTACTTTGATTATATCAACAAACATCTGTGTATCCTGTCGGGATTGTATGGCGTTCTAAAGCCGTTTGACGGCGTTGTGAGCTATCGTTTGGAGATGCAAAGCAAACTGAATGCGCCGTTTGCAAAGACGCTGTACGCCTTCTGGGACGATCTGATCTATAAGGAGATTGCATCCGACGGTGAGGTGCTGGTCAATCTGGCTTCGGCAGAATACGCGAAATGCGTGACCAAATACCGAAAGTCGACCGATCGGATGATCAGCTGCATCTTTGCCGAGCGGGAAGGGGATAAGCTCATCGAAAAGGGCGTTTATGTCAAGATGGCGCGCGGTGAGATGGTGCGTTTTCTGGCCGAGCGAAATGCAATGACACCGCAGGTGATGAAAGAATTTGACCGTCTGGATTACCGATTCAGCGAAGCGGATTCCACCGAGGAAAAATATGTATTTATTCGCAGTAATGTGAAAAAATAGGGGG
>JBGUUN010000192.1:0-1681 GCA_045133555.1 Oscillospiraceae bacterium | reverse complement strand
GTCGATGAAGAGCTGATGGAAGAGCTTCGTAAGATCCGTGAGCTGACCGAACCGTCGGAAATTTTGCTTGTTGTCGATGCGATGACCGGTCAGGATGCCGTCAACGTTGCACAGTCCTTCAATGATTTGCTCGATATCACGGGCGTGGTCATGACAAAGATGGACGGCGATACCAGAGGCGGTGCGGCACTGTCAATCCGTCATGTCACCGGCAAACCGATCAAGTTCATCGGTACAGGCGAAAAGCTCGATATGATCGAACCGTTCCATCCCGACCGTATGGCATCGAGAATCCTCGGTATGGGTGACGTGCTCTCGCTGATTGAAAAGGCAGAGCAGCAGTTCGATGAAAAGCAGGCTGTGGAGCTGGAACGCAAAATGCGTGAGCAGACCTTCAACTTAGAGGACTTTCTGGAGCAGTCCAGACAGATCCGCCAGATGGGTTCGATGCAGCAGCTGCTCGGTATGATTCCCGGCATCAATCAGGCAGAGCTTGCAAACGCCAATATCGACGAGCGTCAGCTTGACCGCATGGAAGCAATCATCCTTTCGATGACACCGGGCGAACGTCAGAATCCGTCCGTCATCAACGCATCGCGCAGAAAGCGTATTGCGGCAGGCTCGGGTATGAAGGTTGAAGATGTCAACCGACTGCTCAAGCAGTTTGAACAAATGCAGAAAATGATGAAGCAATTCTCCGGTATGGGAAAAAAGGGCTTCGGCGGTTTCGGTAAGAGACGCATGCCCGGCTTCCGCCGCTGATGACATTCACATTTCTATATAAACAAAAAATTATATTTCATAAAATTTTGGAGGAACATTACCATGGTTAAGATGAGACTGAAGAGAATCGGTGCAAAGAAGGCTCCCGCATACCGTATCGTTGTTGCAGATTCCAGATCTCCCCGCGACGGCCGCTTCATCGAACAGATCGGCTTCTACAACCCCCTGACCAACCCCGCTGAAATCAAGATCGACGCAGAAAAGGCAAAGACCTGGCTCGCAAACGGCGCACAGCCCACTGAAACTGTCCGCAGCCTTCTCAAGAAGACCGAGATCCTGTAATTTTCAGGAATCGGAGCTGAGAGTATTATGGTCAACTTGAATACGGTGTTGTGTGACATGGTGAAAGCCATCGTCGACAACCCCGCGGCTGTTTCTGTAGAAGAATCCGAAGTCAACGGTGAGCTGATTCTTGAGCTGATCGTTGCCCCGGAGGATATGGGAAAGGTCATCGGCAAGCATGGCCGCATTGCAAAGGCGCTTCGTATGGTTATGAAGGCTGCTGCTGCATCCGTTGACAGAAAAGTCGTTGTAAAAATCAGATAAAAATAAGGGATGCTGTAAGTGATGTGCTTACAGCATCCTTATTTTGATTTAGATATGATTGACGCTTTGAGAAAGCGTGAAAACCAGAGTTATCACTCCGAGATGGGGATGACCCTTTCTCTCCCGTGCGAGAGAAAGGGTCCAAAGAGCGCACTTTCGTTCGCATTGTGTTGCCGCACAGAAGAGACATCAAAAGATGCGGTTTGGAAGCGGCAACAGATGCTCACTCCTCTGGCGGAATTGGGATGTTATTCGCGCAGATGTGGTGGTTTCATAATTGCAAGTATGCAGATCGGATCTTTGCAATGGCATAGTGCGTGCGGGAGGTTAGCGCTCCGAAATGAAATATCAT
>JBGUUN010000191.1:0-3382 GCA_045133555.1 Oscillospiraceae bacterium | reverse complement strand
CCGTCCACGCCGCGGCAATGATAGAAGTATTTGATGCCGCCCTGACGGAAAATCTCCGGGATAGCTGCGGAGTGACCGAAGCTGTCCGGATGGAAGTCATTGTTGATCGAATCGTAAGGCAGACCGAATTCTTCGTTTAAGAAGCGTTTGGAATAAAGGATGTGTCTTGCCATGGATTCGCCGCTCGGCAGGTTTTTGTCCAGCTCGACCCAGGTGGAGCCGGCAAATTCCCAACGGCCTTCTTTGACACGTTCTTTGATCTCGTCGAACATATCCGGATCGAACTTCTTGACCAGATCATAGGTTGCAGCCTGTGACTGAGAGAAGATGAAGTCCGGGTATTCCTTCATGAGGTTTAACATGGTGCGGAAGGTACCGGTAACGATGGCTGCAGTTTCGTGATAGCCCCACATCCAGTCCATATCCAGGTGTGCGTGCGCAACACAGTGGACGGTATAAGATTTGGCTTTTTCGGAGAGCGGCAGGAGCAGCTTTTCTGCTTCCATAAACAGCTCATCCGGTACGGCATGACTTCTTTCGTAACTTGCGTAGAGCAGGTCGACTGCCTGTTCTGCCAGTGCATCGTATGCACCGTTTTCGCCTTTGGAAATTTCCAGTACGGTTGCGATTTCCGCAAATACACGTTCACCCCACGGAGAAACTTCCGGCGGATCAAACCAATGGCTTGGCGGTTCCGGTTTCATAGCAGCGATCTTGTCATAGATGCTCATTTTTTTCATACAGATTTCCTCCTTACCCATTTATTGGGGCAGTATCTTAATTCTATTGTAGCATCAAATGCGGGCGGTTTCAACTTCTTTTATATCAAAAATTAAAAAATGGAACAAAAATCAAAAAAACATTTGCGAAGTGGTTGCCAAAAAAGGAAAAACGAATTATAATATATGATAGGGTTTTTATATCCTAATCATTGATAAAGTAAGGAGCGATCATATGACGCGAAGAAATACAGATCCTTTTGCATCGCTGTACGGCAAAAAAGTGTATGTCATTGGTTTGGGCGTCAGCCATAAAGAGCTGGTGCCGGTTTTAATGGCACACGGCGTGGATGTTACCGTATGCGATCAGAGTGAAAAATATGAGGCGGAGAACAAAGCGCTGCTGGATGAGATGGGCGCAAAATATCTGCTTGGCAAAGACTATCCGGAGAATTTCGATGATGCGGAAGTGATTTTCCGTACCCCGGGTATGTACTACTACGAGCCGGTGCTGACCCGCGCAAGAGAACGCGGAATCGTTGTTACCTCCGAGACCGAGATGTTCTTTGATAACTGTCCGTGTCCGATCTATGCTGTGACCGGTTCGGACGGTAAGACCACAACCACCACCCTCATCTCCGAGATGCTGAAAGCTGCCGGTAAAACGGTACATCTCGGCGGCAATATCGGCGCACCGTTATATGCAAGGATCGAGCAGGTGAAACCGGATGATGTGGCTGTTGTAGAGTTGTCAAGCTTCCAGCTTTTATCGATGCGCACCTCTCCGGATGTGGCGGTCATCACCAATATTACGCCGAATCATCTGAATGTCCATAAAGATATGCAGGAGTATATCGATTCCAAGTGTAACCTGATCTGGCATCAGAATGCATTCGGCCGCACGGTTTTAAGCCGTGATAATGAGACTACCTACGAGCTGCGGAAGTTTGTACGCGGTGAGCTTCAGCTTTTCTCCCGCAGAGAGAAGATCGAACACGGTACCTGGCTGCGTGAGGACGGTATGCTGATGCGCAGCAGACACGGCGTGGAGGAAGAGCTTCTGCCGATGCAGGACATCAAGCTGCCGGGCATCCACAATGTCGAGAACTATCTGACCGCGATCGCTGCGGTGGATGATGCGGTATCCAACGAGAATATCATCGAGGTGGCTAAAAACTTCGGCGGTGTTGAGCACCGTATCGAGTATGTCAGAACGCTTGACGGTGTTCGCTATTACAATGACTCGATCGCATCCAGTCCGACAAGAACCATTGCAGGCTTACATTCTTTCTCCCAGAAGATCATTGTCATCGCAGGCGGATATGATAAGAATATCCCGTATGAGCCGCTGGGCGTTCATGTCAACCAGTGTGTAAAGACCCTGATCTTAATGGGTAAGACCGGACCGAAGATCGAAAAAGCGGTCACCGAGCATCCGGATTACGATCCGAATGAGCTGACCATCCTGCATGCGGCAAACATGGAGGAAGCAGTGCAGATCGCAAGAGAGCAGGCGAAAGACGGCGATGTCGTTACCATGTCGCCGGCAAGTGCAAGCTTTGACCTGTACCGTAACTTTGAAGAGCGCGGCAAGCACTTCAAACGTCTGGTCATGGAGCTGAAATAAGAATTTAAGGCCGATAGGCTAAAATATAAAAACATGAAAGGAGCATACCGCAATGAGCGAAATGCGTTATGTAGAAAAAGTATGCCGTGACTTGTGTGCGACCGTCGGTGTTTCCGGCTATGAGGATATGAGCGCCTCCGCAGCAGCTGCACAGGCATTAAGAGAATTTACCGAGGATGTCGAGATCGATTTCATGGGTAACGTTATCGGTTACTTAAACCGTGAGAGAACCGATCTGCCGTTATTATTATTGGATGCACATATCGATGAGATCGGTATGATCGTCACCCATATCGAGGAGGACGGCTTTGTTCGTGTGGCAAGATGCGGCGGTATCGACCGCAGACTGCTTTCCGCACAGGAAGTTACCATCTACGGTAAAGAGCCGGTGTTCGGTGTATTCGGTTCCAAACCGCCGCACTTGGCAACCGCTGATGAGAGAAATAAGATCCCGGAAATCAATGAAATGTATATTGATATCGGTATGAGTAAGGAAGAAGCAGAAAAACTCATCGCACCGGGTGACCGTGTGATCACCAACTCCGAGTTCAGACATCTGCTCAATGACCGTATCGCAGTCAAAGCATTGGATGACCGCTGCGGTATCGTTTGTATCTTAGAGGCACTGCGTCTGTTAAAAGAAGAAAATGCCGAGCTGCCGTGCAGACTGGCTGTACTGTTCTCCGGTCAGGAAGAGACCGGCTATAACGGCTGTGAAGCTGCTGCATACCGTATCGCACCGGATATGGCGATCGCGGTAGATGTTACCTTTGCGCTGACCTCCGATGCACCGAAAGATCGCTGCTGCTTCATGGGTAAAGGTCCGGATATCGGTATTTCTCCGATCATCGGCAAACGTATGTCCGATAAGCTGATCGCTGTTGCAAAAGAGAAAGAGATCCCGTATCAGATCAGCGTTATGGATGCACACACCGGCACCAATGCCGATGTACTGACCATCTGCCGCGGCGGTGTTCTCACCGGCGTTGTTTCCATCCCGCTGCGTTATATGCATACCCCGATCGAGCAGGTACAG
>JBGUUN010000190.1:0-4394 GCA_045133555.1 Oscillospiraceae bacterium | reverse complement strand
ATCCACTTCATCACGGCAAGGTGCTTCAAACATAGCCTCGCATTTTGCCGCAAGCCCTTCATCTACATAATATGCCTGTACTTTCCCTGCCGATAAATCGGCATTGCGCTTTTCGATCCGCCGTTTCCATATCGTGTCCGGCAGATCAAAATAATATATTCTGCATCCAATGCTCCGTTCGGAGAAAAAGGCCTTAACTTCATCTCTAGAACGTTTGCTCCAAAATCCCCAATCCAGGATCACCGTCACACCGCAGCCGACCAGTTCCACCGCCTTTTGCAGCAGATACTGCTTGATCGCGGCGGTATACGCATCATGTTTTTCTCCCGCGTCCTGACCGAAAATTTCCAGCATGATCTCATCGACCGAAAGATTGACCGCTTTATGCGTCCGGCACAGCTTTTGTGCATAGGTCGTTTTTCCGCAGCCAATCTTACCGCAAAGCAGAATAACATCAGCCACGGTCGACCTCATCTCTGAAAACCTCCAGACGGAAGGTCACGATACCGTCCGGACAGCAGAATTCCATTACATCCTTTTCCTCGCCGCCAAGCAGTCTGAAATCACCGCCTGCTCTGGCAACTTCCATCAGAGGAAAGGCTTTAAGCATGGCTTTCTGGCAGAAATCCTGCGGACACTCGTATGCACAGGTATAGGTGTCGCCGATCTCATGCCCGTTGCGGCAGGTGATGCGCTCGAGTGCATTCAAGCCGTCTACGACCGTGATCTTAAAATGCACATCCTCTATGATAAAACGATTCATTTATTTTCCTCCCATATACCATTTCGGCAGATACTGCCTCATATGATCATACCAATCCATAACCTCTCTCGCCTGTTTTCGCATAGTATCGACCTCACCGTCACCGAACGGGATCGCCCACGGCAGCGAACTCAAGGTATTGCTTGCAATATAAAGCCCAAGCAGCCGCCAGAATTGTTCCGGTACTTTCCCCTCAAAATAGCCGTCAACCATGCCGGATGCCAATGCGGGAGATTTCTGTGCGCACCACACGATGCGGTTGAATTCCTCCCACGGATCACCGAAATCATAACGGTCAAAATCAATGATGACAAGTCTGCCATTGGCATCCACCATCATATTACCGATATGATAATCCCCGTGCTGATAGCATTGCGGGCGGCCGTGCAGCAGATGGCGGTTTTGCTCGATATATTCGATCAGACATTCCCCGTTTTCGTATTTTAACGGGCATTCACTGTATATCTTTATCTTGCGGTCGATCTTGGCATTAAAGCGTTCTTCCCATTCCGGGAAATCGTCCGGTGCGGGAATGGAATGGATCTTTTTGAGAATCCTGCCGGCATCCAATCCGTATGCGTACTGTTTTTCTTGATTATACCCATCGATCACATCTTCCAGGTCAACACCGTCGATCCAGCTTTGTACCGTATACACCCTGTTTACATTCACCGAATTCAAGCGGAAGACAGATCGGAATGTCAAGCTTTGCCGCCTCAGACTGCATCCGATACATATCGGCACGAAACGCAGCCTTTTCTTTTGGCGAGATGCGCAGCAGATACTTTTGTCCCGCTTCATCCGTCACGCAAAACTTCTGATCTGACGACCATCCTTTTTCGATTTTTTGATAAGAAATCAAACGATCATACAGCATCTTGACACCCCCTCGATTCTATGATACACCAAGAGAATAAAGCTTGTCAAGTATATGTCACAAACGCCCTTCCGATATGCGGAAAAATGCCGCGCAGCACTTGTAAAAGGTCGATTTATGTTGTATAATATATTCTGGGTATAATTTTATTGAATGCGAGGACTCCTATATGCACAAACTGCTTGAAACCCCGGCACAGGCTGCCGCCCTGCTTGCAAAACAAAACCATTTTCTGATCATCATGCACCGGATGCCGGACTGTGATGCGATCGGAAGCGGATATGCTCTGCAGCTTGTATTGCAGTCGCTTGGCAAACAAGCGGTCTTATTCTGTAAAGACGATATTGCGCCGTTATACCGTGAGATTTTCCCGGAAATTAAAATTTATAATCCGGGCGACAAATTACCGTATGAACCGCGCTTTTTGGTTGCGGTGGATACTGCTGCACCGGATGTATTCGGCAGAGGCTTGGAAGCATATTCCGCTATGACCGATCTTTGTATCGATCATCATTCCACCAACAGCTGCTATGCAAAAAATATCTTATTATACGACAATGCCGCAGCCAACTGCGAGATCATATTTGACGTTATTATGGCACTCGGCGGATGTATCACCCCGCAGATCGCGACCGCACTCTACTGCGGCATCGCAACCGATACCGGCTGTTTCAAATTCCCGAATGTGACACCGCACACCTTTGAGACCGCCGCAAAATTGCTGCGCCTGGGTGCGGATTCCACCAATATTCACTACCTGTTGTTTGAATCCAAGTCCGAAGCAAAATTAGGGCTGGAATCCTATATCTACTCCCATCTGGAGCATTACTTTGATAAAAAGTGCGGTCTTTTCGTCATTCCCAAAACGCTCATCGACGAAAATGAGGCCGATGAAGCGGACATCAACGGTTTGGTCAACATCGGCAAAGCGCTGCGCGGTGTACTGATCGCGGTGATGTTGCGCGAATTGGAAGAAAATGTATACAAGGTTTCGATGCGTACCACCGATCAAAGCGGCATCGATGCCGGCTTTGTCTGCGCGATGCTCGGCGGCGGCGGTCACAAGCGTGCCGCAGGCTGCACCATTTATGCCGATGCAGAAACCGCAAAACAGATGGTCATCAACGCCATCTCGCTGCAATCGGTTATCGGAGGAACACAATGAACGGAATTTTACTGATAGATAAGCCGCAAGGCTTTACCTCTTTTGATGTTGTCGCAAAAATGCGCGGCATCGCTCACACCCGCAAAATCGGTCATTCCGGAACACTTGATCCGATGGCGACCGGTGTCTTGCCGCTGCTCATCGGTGCCGCAACCAAAGCCTGTGATATTCTGCCATGTGAGGACAAGGCTTACCGTGCCGGATTCAAACTCGGCTGCAGCACCGATACTCAGGATTCCACAGGCAAGGTACTTACCACATCGGAGATCCGCTGCAGCGAGGAAGCAATCGAAGCGGTCATTCCACAGTTTATCGGTGACATCATGCAGATCCCGCCGATGTATTCTGCCGTTTCGGTCGGCGGAAAACGCCTGTATGAGCTGGCACACAAAGGCATCGAGATCGAGCGTGAAGCGCGTCCGATCACGGTATATTCCATCACGCTCGTAGAATTCGATGAGGATACCCAGAGCGGTATTCTGGACATTCATTGCGGCAAAGGCACTTATGTGCGTACCATCTGTCACGACATCGGCTTAGCCCTCGGCTGCGGCGCGATGATGACTTCCCTGCGCAGAACCATGGCTGCAGGTTTCCCGCTTGACCAATGCATCCGTCTGGAAGAAGCAAACGAGCTTTCCGCTATGGGGATGCTCGCGGACAAACTGCTGCCGATCGACCTGGTATTTGATGTATATCCGGCCCTGCATTTCAACGAAGTGCAGACAAAGCTTTACAAAAACGGCATCAAACTGGATCTCATTCGTCTGGGGCTGACCGACGAAAGCAAAGAGATCTACCGCATCTATGACGATCAAAATAACTTCCTGGGTCTTGCAAAATGCCGATTCGAGACCAAGGAACTGATACACTATAAAAACTTTTCGGTCAATCCGTAAGAGAGGAGGCGTCGCTTTGAAAATCTATCGCGATCTGGCATCACTGATGCAGTGTGCCGATTTGCCGAAAACCGCTGTTGCACTCGGTCTTTTCGACGGTGTACATTTAGGTCACCGTGCCGTGATCAAAGCTGCGGTCGATCAGAAGAAAAACGGCCTCACCCCTGCGGTATTCACCTTTTCTACCAACTACGATACCCCTGCCTCCAAAGGCAATCTGGAATTTATCTGCACCGACAGCGACCGTCTGGCGATTTTGGAATCCCTCGGTGTCGAGATCGTATTCATGCCGGAATTTGATGAGATCAAAGGTCAGACACCGATCGAATTCATCAGTGATACGCTCTGTGACAAGTTCCGTGCGGGATTTGTCAGCTGCGGATTCAACTTCCATTTTGGTGCAAAAGGTGCGGGTACCACCGAACTGCTTGCCAAAGAATGTTCCGTTTTGGGCATCGCGCTTTCGGTCATCGAGCAGAAGAAATCCGACGGCGACACCGTATCCTCCTCAAGGATCCGCAAATTGCTCGGCGAAGGCCGTGTGGAGGAAGCAAACACCCTGCTTGGCAGACGGTACTTTATCTCAGGTGAGGTGGTCCACGGTTTCTCGATCGGAAATACCATCGGCTTCCCGACTGCCAATCAGGAGATCGCAGTCAACCGTCTTGTTCCGAAACACGGTGTATATGC
>JBGUUN010000189.1:0-2974 GCA_045133555.1 Oscillospiraceae bacterium | reverse complement strand
GAAATCAAACTCGCCCTCGTTTAAGCGGTACTGCGGTAATAATTCCGGTCCGCAGGAGTTCGAGCCAACACCCGAGTTCTTGTAGTCCACGCACAGTACGGTGTAACCGGATTTCTCCAGCTCGTAGTTGTGCGCTTTGGAAGCAAGCTCTTCCTGGCTGTACTCGGATACGTTCAGATCAAAGCTGTCTGCGGTGACCTTCATCTGATGTTTGCCGTCCGCATGGTATAACTCTACATACTCACAGTCGTAGTGAGAGGAGTTCTCCTGCGGCTTGATGTAGTCCTCATGCATCTCCTCGACCTTGCGGGTGAAGCTGCATTTGAAGGTGCCTAAATTCTTGTCGCGGTAGCTCTCGGTCGGACCGTAGCCGAAGAATTTACAAGCCTGATAATCCTTGTTGATCCATGCACGTAAACCGAATCTCGGCAGATAGATCATCTTCGGCTCACGGGATACATGGTAATTTACCTTGATCGCACCGGAACCGTAAACGGTCCATTTGACCTCAACGTTTGCAACATTTGCTAAATAGATCGCCTGTAATCCGAGTTTGGTGGTGATAACAACAGCATTGCCCTCGGTGGTCACCTCGGTGGAATAGGTGTACGGTTTGCAGCGGTCATAGCCGGATGCTCTCCATTTGTTTACCACATTGCGGTCGTTGTCGGTCGGTGCACGGAAGGTGTTCCACTCGATCGGACGGTCGGTGATAACGATGCCGTCTTTGACCAGACGGTCAAAAGTACCGGTCAGTTTGTTGTAGCGGTAAGAGAAGTTCTCACCTGCAAGCTCGATGTATTTCGCGGAATCGGTTAAGGTCGGCTCGGCACCGCAGGTGCAGTATTCTTCCACAAATTTCTCGGTGGAGATGTCGAAATGCTCAAAGCCGCACTCGTGACCTGCTTCTACCAGCTCGGTCGCCTCGATGGTATGGAAGGTAAAGTGAACATACAGTCTGCTTCCCTTGCCCTCGTATGCAAACGGCAGCTCAACGGTCTGACCCGGAGCACAGTCGATCGCACCGATCTTGCCTTCTTCCACACGGTCGCCGTACTGTAAAATACGGTAGTCAACGGTCATGTAGTCTTTCAAGTTGACGAAGTTTAAGTAGTTGGTGATGTAATATTTGCCGTCTTTTCTGGTGATGTGCGCCGGACGAGCCGCCTGTTTTAACTCTTTCAAGCCGGTATGCGGGGTGCGATCCGGATAAACCAGACCGTCCATGCAGAAGTTGCCGTCGTGCGGGAATTCACCGAAGTCACCGCCGTAGCCGTACATCTTCTTGCCGTTCTTCTCGCCTAAATATACCGCATGGTCGCACCACTCCCAGACGAATGCACCGATGAAGCGGTCAAATTTGTAGATCAGCTCATAATACTCGCGTAAATCGCCCGGGCCGTTGCCCATTGCATGGCAGAACTCGCACAGGATAAACGGACGGGTCTCCTTCTCGTCGGTCATAAACCCGTTCTCGATCCAACCCGTATCCGGGTACATTCTGGAGAATACGTCCAGCAGCGGGAAGTGTTCGCCGTTGTATGCGCCGTTTTCACGGTTTATCATGGATTCGTAGTGGATCGGACGGGACGGGTCATACTCTTTGATGAAGCGGCAGCCCGCATCGGTAGCCTGACCGTAGCCGGACTCGTTGCCCAAAGACCACATGATAACACACGGACGGTTTTTATGGGTCTTGACCATCTTCTGATAACGGTCAACAACGGATAAGGTGAAGTTTGCATCCTCAGCGATATCGCCGTAATGATCGAAGTACTGTACCGGGATCTCATAAACGTCCTTCTCGCAGCAGCCGTGGGACTCAAAATCCGCCTCACAGATGACATAGAAGCCGTATTTGTCGCATAAGCGATAGAATTCCGGCTGATTCGGATAGTGAGAGGTACGGATCGCATTGACGTTATGCTGTTTCATTAAGGTGAAGTCTTTTTCCAGCTGCTCGATCGAGATCGCATAGCCGGTCACCGGATCGGAGTCATGACGGTTAACGCCGCGCAGTTTGACCGCAACGCCGTTTACCTTATAAATGCCGTTTTCGACATAGCATTCTCTGATACCGACCTTCTCACCGATATACTCGTTCTCGGTCACGATATCCAGCTGATACAGATACGGCTGCTCCGCATTCCACAGTACAGCATCCTTCACGCAGATGATCGCCTCATTGCCGTCGGTCTTTACGGTACCGACCTCACAGCCGCAGGCTTTCTTCAAGGTAACGGTTTTCTCTACACCGCAGTCACCGATGAATTCTACACGAACGGTCGCATCCTTACCTTCGATGGCAGTATGTACAAAGTAATCTCTGACAGCCTTCTCCGGGCGCTCTAACAGATAAACATCGCGGAAGATACCGGTCATACGCAGTTTATCCTGGTCCTCACAGTAGGTACCGTCGCACCATTTCAAGACAACGCATTTCATCTCGTTTGCGCCATCGTTGATATAATCGGTAACATCGTACTCAGCGGAAGCATGGGAAACCTGGTTATAGCCGACTAAGGTATCGTTGATGAATAAGAACATACAGGAATCAACGCCCTCGAAATTGAGGTAGTAGCGCATACCGTCTTTTTTGCAAACGGTCAGGTCGCGGCGATAAAGACAAGTCGGGTTTTCTTTCGGAACATATGGCGGGTCAAACGGGATGGCATAGCGCACGTTGGTATACTGATGTGCATCGTAGCCGTGATTCTGGATCACGCTCGGTACCGGGATGGTATCGTAGGATTCCGGGTGCAGATCCAGCTCATCCGGTGCGTTAAAGAATTTGAAATCCCAGGTACCGTTTAATACGGTGACACGGTCGGACGCAAATTTGCACATGGAGCGCTGCTCTTTGGAAGACGGGATGTAGTAAGCGCGGTTTTCGCAGGTACCGACGTTCATGGTGGTCAGGTCCTGATAATACTGCGGCAGAACATACTGGCTCATAATAAATCTCCTTATTTTT
>JBGUUN010000188.1:0-4425 GCA_045133555.1 Oscillospiraceae bacterium | reverse complement strand
GTTTACAGCTTTTACTGCAGTGCGGCCGTCCGACCGTTCGCAACGCACGTATTGTTATCTTAAGCGGTGAGAACCTGACTGCTGAAGATGTAGACAAGATCAAAGCATACCTGATCAACCCGGTAGAGAGCCGCGAAGCTTCCTTTGAAGAAAAAGAAAGCTTAGAGGCAGTTTATGAGACCCCGGATATGGTAAAAACCTTAACCGGCTTTATCGAACTGGATGAGGCAGGTCTTGCAGCATTCATCAAAGAATACGGACTTGCAATGGATGCAGGCGATATTGCTTTCTGTCAGAAATACTTCCGTGATACTGAGCATCGTGATCCGACCATCACCGAGATCCGTATGATCGATACTTACTGGTCTGACCATTGCCGCCACACTACCTTCTTGACCCAGATCGAGGATGTTGACATCGCTGATCCGGAGATCGAGAAGATGTTCCAGGAGTATCACTCCGTTCGTGAGAAATTATATAAAGGCCGTACCAACAAGCCGGTAACCTTAATGGATATGGCTACCATCGGTGCAAAATGGCTCAAAGCACAGGGCAAAATGCAGGCTCTGGATGAGTCTGAAGAGATCAATGCTTGTTCTGTTAAGATCAAAGTCAATGTTGACGGCGAGGAGCAGGATTGGCTGTTAATGTTCAAAAACGAGACCCACAACCATCCGACCGAGATCGAGCCGTTCGGTGGTGCTGCTACCTGCTTGGGTGGTGCGATCCGTGACCCGCTGTCCGGCCGTTCCTACGTATACCAGGCAATGCGTGTTACCGGTGCAGGCAACCCGCTGACCCCGGTAAGCGAGACCATCGAAGGCAAGCTGCCGCAGAAGAAGATCACCTTAGGTGCAGCAGGCGGTTACAGCTCCTACGGTAACCAGATCGGCTTAGCTACCGGTCAGGTATCCGAGATCTATGATGAGGGCTATGTTGCAAAACGTCTGGAAATCGGTGCTGTTGTCGGTGCTGCTCCGGCAGAGAACGTAATCCGTATCGCTCCGACTCCGGGCGACAAGATCGTTTTACTCGGCGGTAAAACCGGCCGTGACGGCTGCGGCGGTGCTACCGGTTCCTCCAAATCCCATACTCTGGAATCCTTAGAGAGCTGCGGTGCCGAGGTACAGAAAGGTAATGCTCCGGAAGAGCGTAAACTGCAGAGACTGTTCCGTAATCCGGAAGTAACCCGTCTGATCAAACGCTGCAACGACTTCGGTGCAGGCGGTGTTTCGGTTGCGATCGGTGAGCTGGCAGACGGCTTATCCATCAATCTGGATATGGTTCCGAAGAAATACGACGGCTTAGACGGCACCGAGTTGGCTATCTCCGAATCTCAGGAGCGTATGGCTTGCGTTGTTGCTGCAGAAAACGTTGAGAAATTCATCGAGCTGGCATTCGCAGAGAACTTAAATGCAGTTGAGGTTGCTTTTGTTACCGAAGAGCCGAGACTGACCATGAAGTGGAGAGATACCACCATCGTTTCTCTGTCCAGAGAATTCTTAAACTCCAACGGTGCTCCGAAATCCACCGATATCTGCATTCCGAAGGTTGAGGATATCAAACCGGAATATGTTCGCAGCAATACCGAGAAAGATTGGAAAGAGCATTTATCCGACCTGAATCTGGCTTCTCAGAAGGGCTTATCCGAGCGCTTCGACTCCACCATCGGTGCAGGCAGCGTACTGATGCCGTTCGGCGGTGAGAATCAGCTGACTCCGAGCCAGGCAATGGCAGCTAAGATTCCGGTTCTGCACGGCGAGACCGACACCTGTTCCTTAATGGCATGGGGCTTCAACCCGGCAATCTCCAAACAGAGCCCGTATCATGCAGCAATGTATGCTGTTGTTGAGTCTGTTGCGAAACTGGTTGCTACCGGCGGTGATTACAAACAGTGCTGGCTGACCTTCCAGGAATACTTTGAGCGTACCCAGAACAACCCGACCCGTTGGGGCAAACCGATGGCGGCTTTACTGGGCAGCTTGAAAGCACAGTGGGAACTGGGCATCGGTTCCATCGGCGGTAAGGACTCCATGTCCGGTACCTTCGAGGATATCGACGTTCCGCCGACCTTAGTATCCTTCGCAGTTTCCGTTGCTCCGGAAGCACAGATCGTATCTCCGGAATTCAAACAGGCAAGCTCTACCGTTGCTATGATCCTGCCGAAATACAACGAAAAAGGTATTCCGGACTTTGATTCCGTTAAAGAGGTATTTGATACCGTTCAGAATCTGATTCGTCGCGGTTATGTAAACGCTTGTTCCGCAATCTCCCGCGGTGGTGTTGCCGAAGCAATTGCTAAGATGGCAATGGGTAACCGCATCGGTATGATCTTAAGCAATCAGCCGGATGAGAACGTACTCTTTAACCCGGTATACGGCGGCTTTGTTTTAGAGCTGAACAACCCGGATAAAGTAACCGAAAATATGGTCGTTTTAGGACGCACCACTTCCAAATACATCATTGCGATCAACAATGAGCAGATCATCCAGATGAATGAGCTGCAGGCAGGCTATGAGAGCAAACTCGAGTCGGTATTCCCGTATTACAGCGATGCTTACAACACCCACGAGGTGATCAACAACATCTCTTACAATGCACCGGCTTCCGAGCGTATCTCCTCTCCGATCAAGATCGCAAAACCGCGTGTTCTGATCCCGGTATTCCCGGGCACCAACTGCGAATATGATACCGCACGCGTATTTGAGCGCGCAGGTGCAGCTCCGGAGATCTTCGTTATCAACAACCTGACCTCCGCTGCGATCGCAGAGAGCGCAGAAGAATTCGCAAGACTCTTACGTCAGTCTCAGATCATGATGATCCCGGGCGGCTTCTCCGGCGGTGACGAACCGGACGGCTCCGGTAAATTCATCTGCTCCTTCTTAAAGACCCCGATCATCCGCGAAGCAATCTCTGATCTGCTTGAAAACCGCGACGGTCTGGCTTTAGGTATCTGTAACGGCTTCCAGGCACTGGTCAAACTGGGTCTGGTACCGTACGGTAAGATCGTTGATATGGCGGACGATGCTCCGACCTTAACCTTCAACAAGATCTCCCGTCACCAGTCGATGATGGTTCGTACCCGCATCTGCTCCAACAAATCCCCGTGGTTATACAACACCAACGTGGGCGATGTTTACACCGTTCCGATCTCTCACGGTGAGGGTCGTTTCGTTGCAACCAAAGCAGAGCTGCGCCGCCTGATCGACAACGGTCAGATCGCTACCCAGTATGTGGATCTGGCAGATCATCCGACCGATAACGTTCGCTTCAACCCGAACGGCTCTATCATGGCAATCGAGGGTATTACCTCTCCGGACGGCCGCGTATTCGGTAAGATGGCACACTCCGAGCGTATCGGTACCGGCATCTCCAAGAACGTTCCGGGCGAAAAAGATCAGAAGATCTTTATCTCCGGTGTTGAGTACTTCACCAAGTAATTTCCCGTTTCGACAGCGTGGGCATTTTGCTCACGCTGTTTTTTTGCTTTTCTACTGGATTTTTGCAGAGATCGGTGCTATAATGGAAAAAAGACCGTAAGGAGGATTTGAATATGAAAATTTATATTATGGCCGATTTAGAGGGTATTTCCGGAATTTACTGTTCGGGACAGGTGCTGTCGAATGATCCGAAGTATTTCGAGGGCAGAAAATATATGACCCGTGATGCCAATGTCGTGGCAAAAGCGTTAAAGGCTGCGGGTGTGGATACGGTATATTTCCGTGACTGTCACGGCGGCGGTAATACTGTGCTGTGGGATGAGCTGTCGGAAGATATCGACTACTGTATTTCCGGAATGATCGATCAGGTACGCTTTCCGAAAGAACTGGATGACTGTGACGGTGTGATCTTACTCGGCTATCATGCAAAAGCCGGTACAAACGGTGCGCTTTTGGAACATTCGATGAGCAGTAAGGCGATCCAGAATTACTATGTCGGCGGCAGAACGGTCGGTGAGGTCTTTATCGATGCGGCGATCGTGGGGGATCACGGTGTGCCGGTCATTATGGTATCCGGCGATGACTTCGTCTGTGCCGAGGCAAAAGAGGAGCTGCCGTGGGTCGTGACTGCTGAGGTCAAACGTGCGACCTCCCAGCAGGGTGCTATGCTGTTGACGCCGAAGCAGGCGGAACGTGTGCTGTATGAACAGACTGTCGCAGCAATCGAAAATATCAAAAACTGCAAACCGCTTGTCATTGAGAAACCGGTAAGATTTACCGTCGAGATGGTGGAACGCGGATTTTTACCGAATCAGTATGCAAAACCATATATGGAGATCATCGACGGCAGAACCTACACCGTGACCGGCGATACCATGGAAGAAGCGCTGTTCCGCAGTTAATAAGCCGATCAGACGGTAAGAATCGAATTGTATAGGAATATACGGTAATGCACCGCTGAAGACGAAAGACATCTTCGGCGGTG
>JBGUUN010000187.1:0-3131 GCA_045133555.1 Oscillospiraceae bacterium | reverse complement strand
CTTTCGATCCATAAGCAAGAAGATGTATCCCGTTTTATGGAGGAGATCCGACTCGGAAAATCTGTCCCGCTGATGAATGTTACATCCGGTTATCACTATCACACCGTTACAGCGCAGGACGAGGCAACACTTGCCGTGATCGAAGCGTCTCTGCGTGAGAAGAAGTTTTTGGTGGACGCCAAACCGATCGATGTTGAAGATTAAAAAAGCAGCCTGTTTGACACAGGCTGCTTTTCCTTATTTTTTAGAAGCAACGAATTTATCGTGTTCTTTTAAGATCTTCGGATCGGTGACCTCGATGGATTTTAAGAAGTTGTAAAGCTTCTCAACATCTACGCCGTTGTCCTTCTCAAAACGCTCCTGATGCAGGAATTTTTTGAGATTTTCGATCTCGATGATCGGATGACCTTTTTCGATATAAAGGTTTTTCTTCTTCTCTGCGGAGAATACAACGACCGCTTCGACCGGTACTTTATATACCTTGTTTTTCTGCAGCTGGTAACGCAGTGCGTCAACATGCGCTTTGTTCTGCAGCAACGGGTTGTAAAGACGCTGTTTTTTGCCGCCGATGACATGAACCCATTCTTTTTCTCTCGGCTCGGCATAGATGTCGCCTTTGTGGCTCTTGGTTTCGATCAGTAACAGACCGAAGCTGCCGATTAAGATGTGGTCGATCTGGGTGCAGCCGTCGTATAACGGGATGGAGATGTCATTGATCACTTTGCAATCTCTCATCAAAGCGTATTTTTTTAAGATGGAAGCAACTTTTTCTTCACCGACACGACCCTGTTTTTTGAGTCTGGAGGTGCGCAGCATCTTCGGTATATAACAAGCGAAGATGATCAGCGCAAGTGCAGCGACTGCGATCAGGATGTACGGTAAGTAGGTCATGAACTCCTTCATAGAAACCTCCGTTTTGCATATTTGGTTGATAAATGCAGATGCTAAGCACAAAGTACCGCAAAAGGCACTTTGAATTCACCGAAAGGAGAATCGTATATGATGATTCTGGATAAGCTTGCGCTGATCTTAACGATCGTTGGCGCACTCAACTGGGGGAGCATCGGCATCTTCGGTTTTGATTTTGTCGGTTATTGGTTTGGTGGGCAGGATGCTTGGCTGCCGCGTATTGTTTTTGCGCTCGTAGGTCTTGCAGGTATCTGGTGTATCACCATGCTGTTTCGCTCCGACGAGCAGGACTGATACAAAAGCAAATAAGACCCGTCCGGTTTGATCTGCGCCGGACGGGCCTTATTGTTTCGCAGAAAATTATTTGCTGATAAGGTCTTTGGTATCGCGAGCGATGAGGAGCTCCTCATTGGTCGGAACGATCCAAACTTCTACTTTACTGTCTGCAGCAGAGATTCTGCCTTCGCCGTGGTTTACGGTCTCGTTTAATTCTTCATCGAATTTAACGCCCATGAACTCTAAGCCTTCGCAAGCAGCTTTGCGTGCATCAGCGGAGTTTTCACCGATACCGCCGGTGAACAGGATCGCATCAACACCGCCCATAGCAGCAGCGTAAGAACCGATGTATTTTTTGATCTGGTAGCGCTGCATCTCACCTGCTAAAGCAGCATCAGCGTCACCATTGTTAGCTAAAGCGCGCAGGTCACGGTCGTCGGAGGTCTGACCGCGGCTCACACCTAAGTAACCGGATTTCTTGTTTAACAGATCGCTCATCTGTGCGGTGGTTAAGCCCTCTTTATCCATTAAGAATAAAACTGCGGAAGCGTCGATAGCACCTGCACGGGTACCCATGATCAGACCGTCTAACGGAGTGAAGCCCATGGTGGTGTCTACACATTTACCGTTCTTAACAGCAGAGATGGAAGAACCGTTGCCTAAGTGGCAGGTGATGATCTTTAACTCGCTTGCCGGTTTGCCGAGCAGTTCTGCCATACGAGCGGTTACATAACGGTGGGAAGTACCATGGAAGCCGTATTTACGGATGTGGTATTTCTCGGTGTATTCTTTCGGAATAGCATAGGAGTATGCTTTTGCCGGCATGGTCTGATGGAATGCGGTATCGAATACAGCAGCCATCGGAACATCAGCACCGAAAACGGTTTTGCAAGCTTTGAGAGCTTTAACAGCAGCCGGGTTGTGCAGCGGAGCTAAGTCAGACCAGTTGTCGATCGCATTGAGGATCTCATCGGTAACGATAACAGACTCGGAGAACTGATCGCCGCCCTGAACAACACGGTGACCTACTGCAGCGATGTCAGATAAGTTGTCGATAACTTTCAGCTCGCTGTTGGTCATCAGGTCGATGATGGTAGCGAATGCCTCTGCGTGAGACGGCATTGCAACGAGTTTTTCGATTTTGTCGGAAGCGGTTTTGTAAGAAACCAGGCTGTTAGCTACATCGCCGATACGCTCACAGTTACCTTTACAGATAACGCTTTCATCGGTCATGTCGATCAGCTGATATTTTAAAGAGGAGCTGCCGGCATTGATAACAAGAATTTTCATGTCAGTAATACGTCCTTTCGGTATGATAGTACGCAGGATGACGCTTTTTATTGTGCCCCTGCGCTTTCACTCTTGACAAAAGTGATACATATATTATAATATAACAATATGGAGAAAATTGCAAGCCTTTTTTGAAAAAACATCGATAATTGCGGGATTTTATTGATAAGGAGAAGCAAAATGAGATCGGTCGGAATCATAGCGGAATACAATCCGTTTCATACGGGGCATCGCTATCACATACAGAAAACCAAAGAGATGGGAGCGACTCATGTTGCGGTCGTGATGAGCACCTCTTTTGTACAGCGCGGCGAGCCGGCCGCTTTTGATTTCAAACTGCGTGTACAGGCTACACTGCAAAACGGTGCGGATCTTGTGGTGGCTTTACCGGTGGTATATGCAATGTCGGGTGCGGGCGTATTCTGCCGCGCCGGTGTGGAATCGCTTTCGCTGCTTGGTTGTGATGCATTCTCATTTGGCTGTGAAACTGAGAAAGAGGCTTTGTTTTCACTCCAAAAACGCTGCAATACCGTATTGACCTCTGCAGCATTTACTCAAAATCTCCAAAAGGGCATGCACTTTGCCAAAGCAAGAGCGGCAGCAATGGAAGAACTTTACGGGGACGCGGCGGCATTAAACGATGCCAATACCGCATT
>JBGUUN010000186.1:0-1872 GCA_045133555.1 Oscillospiraceae bacterium | reverse complement strand
ACCATACCGCCAAGCTCTTTGGAGATATCCATACCGATAGCGGTGGTGATGGATTTCGGAAGCAGGGTGACATATTGCTCATGCGTCAATCCAAACAGCAGAGAGAGCGCCAGAACGCCTCCGAGGCTGGTAAGCACACCGGATAACACTCCGGCAAGGATGGCTTTATAATGCTTTTTAAGTGCATTCAGCTGCCTGTAAAGCGGAATGGCAAGGCAAACGGTCGCCGGTGTGAGCAGGAAGCTTACGTATTTGGCTCCGGCGGAGTAGCTGTCATAGGAAATGCCGGTGATCGCTAAGAATGCGATGACCAGAATGACAGCGATCAAAAGTGGGTTAAAGATTCCCAGTTTACATTTCTTTTTGATCCAAAGACCGATAAAATAAGCCCCGAGGGTTAGAAAAACACCGAAGAAGGCAGAGCTTTGCAGAAATTCCTTTACGGTTTCAAACAGCGTCATTTTTCACCCCTCGCTTTCTTTTTGTTATCCATGCGGATGACCGCTTGGGTGACACGGCCGGATACGGCGAATACCAGTACGTTCATTGCAACGGTGATGACTACAACGGCGAGCAGGATCGGCTTGATCGCCTCCCAATATCCCATTAAGCCTACCGCGGAAGGAATAAACATGACCGGCATGATACCGATGAGAAAGTCGCTGACAGCAGACACTTTTTCCTCGGGAATGATCTTGGCGATCAGGCAGATGAGCATAAGCACCAGACCGTAGATGCTTGCCGGGATCGGCAGCGGGATCATTGCATGCAGGATCTCACCGATAAAGCAAACGGTCAGAATGATAAGGAATTGTTTGAGATAGTTCAATGTGTTACCTCGCATGATAATGCAAAACTCCGAACGAAGATCATCCGGAGTTTTGAACGTTTTTGGAAAACAGTGTTGAAAATCAGCAGTCGATCGGGTAAGATTCAAGGATCTCGCAATCGTAATCGTACTCATCCGGTGCAAAAGCACGGTCGATGTACTCGATCTCACCGCTCTGGGTATCGTACGGATCGCGGCGATAATGATCTTTCGGAACCGGATAATACTGCTGCTGGAAGTCCTGACAGGACGGCAATCTGAACGGCTCTAAATTATACGCATAGAAGTCACGGCGTTCTTCGTTGCCTGCTCTGTAAGAGGAGGTACCGAAGGATGGGTCTGCGTACAGCCAACCATACGGAGCAACATAGTACTGTGCCCAGTCATGGCTGCCTGCATCCAACGGATGGGTGTAAACACCGCTCTGCCATCTTGCCGGTACACCTGCGCAGCGGCAGAGAGTGATGAACAGCAGTGCCTGAATACCGCAGTCGCCTTTACCGCCGACAGCAATATACTCTACCAGATTCGGGTTGGTGAAGTAATTCGGCATGAAGGAATATTTTACATGACTGGTGACATAGTCATAGATCATGCGGGCTTTTTTCAGCGGATTGGTTTCATCTCCGATGATCTCTTTGGTTAAGGATTTGATATACGGGGTAAAGAGGATATGCGGTGCCAGTTCCTCGGTGTAGAACTTCGGCTGTGCCAGGGATACTTTCTCCGGATCCGGGTTGACATACTTGGAGATGTTGTCGAACTCAAATTCAACAAAGTATTCTTTGTCTGCCTCTTTTAAGGTTTCTTCGAAGCAGATGGTACGCTGCATTACTTCAGAGTCTGCAACGGTAACTTTTTCTGCATCGGAGTAGGAGAGGATGTTCACATTTTTGATCTGAGCGTATTCCAGCGGAAGCAGCAGATGCACTTTGACCGGGGTACCGACTCTAGCCTTTTCCGGATTGGTTTTGAGAGAAACACGCATTTTGTAGTGGTAGCCCGCTTTGCCGTTTTCCTTCATCTTAGCGATCTGCTCATTG
>JBGUUN010000185.1:0-15283 GCA_045133555.1 Oscillospiraceae bacterium | reverse complement strand
ATGCCGGTGCGGACCGTTATCTGCTGCGGCATGAAACGGCAGATAAAGAGCATTATGAAAAACTGCATCCGAAGGAGCTTTCCTTTGATGAGCGTATGCGTTGTCTGCGGGACTTGAAAGAGATCGGTTATCAGGTCGGCTGCGGCTTTATGGTAGGTTCACCGTACCAGAAGGCCGAGCATCTGGCAAAGGACTTGAAGTTCATAGAGGAGTTTTCTCCGGATATGTGCGGTATCGGACCGTTTATCCCGCATAATAAGACGCCGTTCAAGGATGAGCCGGCAGGCAGCTTTGAGATGACCTTATATCTGCTGTCGCTGCTGCGTTTGATCAAACCGAATCTGCTGCTGCCATCTACCACTGCACTCGGAACGATCCACCCATACGGCAGAGAGATGGGAATCAAGGCAGGTGCAAATGTCGTCATGCCAAACCTTTCTCCGCAGGAGAAGCGTAAGAATTATGAGCTGTATAACAACAAATTAAACACCGGCGCGGAATCTGCCCAGGGTAAGGACGGATTGATCGAGCGGATGAAAACCATCGGCTATGAGATCGTAACCGCACGCGGTGATATTATAAAAGAGTAAAGAGAGGGAACAATCATGGCTATTTACAATCCGAAATCGTTAAAAGCAGAAGAATTCATCAACGATCAGGAGATCCTCGATACCATTGCGTATGCAGAGGCAAACAAAAACAACATTGAGCTGATCGACAGTATTTTAGAAAAAGCAAGACCGAAACGTGATGGCAACGGTCTGCATTGTACCGGTCTGTCGCACCGTGAAGCATCCGTACTGCTGGCTTGCGAGATCCCGGAAAAAGTTGAAGAGATGTATAAGCTGGCAAACGAGATCAAGCACGATTTCTACGGTAACCGTATCGTTATGTTTGCTCCGCTGTATCTTTCCAACTACTGTGTCAACGGCTGTGTTTACTGTCCGTATCATCTGAAAAACAAACACATCGCACGTAAAAAACTGACTCAGGAAGAAGTTGCAAAAGAAGTTATCGCACTGCAGGATATGGGTCATAAACGTCTAGCGATCGAAGCAGGTGAGGACCCGAAAAACAACCCGATCGAGTACATCCTCGAATGTATCAACACCATTTACAGCATCAAACATAAAAACGGTGCAATCCGCCGTGTTAACGTCAACATCGCAGCTACCACCGTGGAAAACTACCGTAAATTGAAAGATGCCGGTATCGGTACCTACATCCTGTTCCAGGAAACCTATCACAAACAGAGCTACCTCGAACTGCATCCGACCGGCCCGAAACATGACTACGATTATCATACCGAAGCAATGGACCGTGCAATGGAAGGCGGTATTGATGATGTCGGTTTAGGTGTACTGTTCGGCCTGGAAAAATATAAATATGAATTTGCAGGTCTGCTGATGCACGCAGAGCACTTAGAGGCTGTACACGGTGTCGGTCCGCACACCATCAGTGTTCCGCGCTTAAAACGTGCAGATGATATTGATCCGGATCAGTTTGACAACGGTCTGGCAGACGATCTGTTTGAGAAGATCATCGCTTGTATCCGTATTGCTGTTCCGTATACCGGTATGATCATCTCCACCCGTGAGTCCGAAGCAGTCCGCGGCAGAGCTCTTGAGCTTGGTATCTCCCAGATCTCCGGTGCATCCCGTACCTCTGTCGGCGGTTATACCGAGGAAGAAAGACCGCATGACTCCGAGCAGTTTGATGTATCCGATCAGCGTACCCTGGATGAGGTCGTTCGCTGGCTGGTAGAACTCAACCACATTCCGTCCTTCTGCACCGCATGCTATCGCGAAGGCAGAACCGGTGACCGTTTCATGGCACTTTGTAAAAACGGCCAGATCCAGAACTGCTGCCATCCGAACGCACTTATGACCTTAACGGAGTATCTGGTAGACTATGCATCCGAAGAAACCAGAAAAGTCGGTTTTGAAATGATCGAGCGTGAGATCCAGAAAGTACCGAATGAAAAAGTAAGAGCGATCGCAATGCAGAACATTCAGGATATCAAAAATTCCAATCGCCGTGATTTCAGATTCTGATGAGGGCAAATCCATGAGCTTAAACGATAAAGTATCCGCAGAGCGTGTGCAGATCGGATTTTTCGGTCTGCGCAATGCCGGAAAGTCCAGTCTGGTCAACGCTGTGACCGGGCAGAATCTGTCGCTTGTATCCGATGTCAAGGGTACCACCACCGACCCGGTTCGCAAAGCGATGGAACTTCTTCCGATGGGACCGGTAGTTATCATTGACACCCCGGGTATCGACGACGAAGGTACCTTGGGTGAGATGCGTGTACAGCGCGCAAAAGAAGTACTGGATAAAACCGATGTAGCGATCCTTGTCACTGCTGCCGGAAAAGAATTGACCGCAGCGGAAAATGAACTGCTGCAGCTGTTTGCGCAGAAAAAAATCGCATATATCATTGCCCGCAATAAATCCGATCTGTTGGATGTACTGCCGCAGCCGGAAGAAAATGAGGTCTATGTCAGCGCTTTGACCAAGACCGGTATCCATGAACTGAAAGAAAAAATTGCGGCACTCTCCAAAAAACAGGAGAATGAAAAACGCATCGTTGCGGATCTGATCGCACCGGGTGATCTGGTCGTATTGGTGACCCCGATTGATGCCGCTGCACCGAAGGGCAGACTGATCCTGCCGCAGCAGCAGACCATCCGTGATATTTTAGATGCGGGTGCGATCCCGGTGGTATGCCGCGATACCGAATTGAAAACCGCATTGGAGGCACTCGGCAAACCGCCGCGTCTTGTCATCACCGACTCGCAGGCATTCGGTAAGGTCAATAAGATCCTGCCAAAGGAACTCCCGCTTACTTCTTTTTCTATCCTGTTTGCCCGCTATAAGGGTGATCTGAATACTGTGGTCAAGGGTGCGGCAATGCTTTCCAAACTCAAAGACGGCGATCGTGTTTTGATCTCCGAGGGTTGTACCCATCACCGTCAGTGCGGTGATATCGGTACCGAAAAACTGCCGAAATGGGTGAGAGGCTACACCGAAAAAGAGCTGCAGTTTGATTTTACCTCCGGTGGAGAATTTCCGTCCGATCTTTCCGCATATGCACTGGTGATCCATTGCGGCGGCTGTATGCTGACCGAGCGTGAGATGGGCAACCGCCAGATGACCGCACAGGATCAGGCAGTACCGATGACCAACTACGGCACTGCCATCGCACAGGTGCACGGTATCCTGCGCCGCAGCCTTGAACCGTTCCCGGATGTTTTGTCGCAGCTGGACGAATAAACGAAATAAACCTGTCGTTTTGCAAAACGGCAGGTTTTTGTTTTGCTATTTGTAAATTCGATATCTAAATATACAAACGGTGTATACTTTGGGTTATCACAACGGCATTCTCATCATAAACTACAGGGACGAAAGATGGGAGGTAGATAGAATGTTGGAACAGTTGATCGCATTTTTGGCGCAGCGAATGCTGTTTTTCACGCTGCAGTTGGATCATGCATCCGGATTTCCCAAGGCTTTTTCGGCAGAGGAAGAAAGAGAATGCGTATACCGAATGGAACACAGCGGCAGCGTGCAGCAAAAAGCAGCACGGAATGAACTGATCGAACATAACCTGCGGTTGGTGGTGCATATCGCAAAGAAATACTATGCGATCTCCTCGGATCAGGAGGATCTGATCTCGATCGGAACCATCGGTCTGATCAAAGCAGCCAATACCTTCTGCAGCAATAAGAACATCCGCTTTGCGACCTACGCTTCCCGCTGCATCGAGAATGAGATATTAATGCACTTCCGTTCGCTGCGAAAAACGGCGGGCGATCTGTATCTGAGTGATCCGGTGGATGCGGATGATTCGGGCAGTTCGATCACCCTGCTTGATACCATTGCAGATCCGCGCAATCTGGAGGATGAAATCTGCGTCAAACTCAGCTCGGAAAAACTGAACACCCTGGTTGAAAAACTCCCCAAACGGCAAAAGCGGATCATTCTGCTGCGGTACGGATTAAACGGAGAGGAGCCGCTTGTGCAAAGAGAGGTTGCTGCATTGCTTGGCATCTCACGAAGCTATGTCTCGCGGATCGAGAAGAAAGCTTTGCAGCGGCTCAAAGAAGGCTTGGAGGAATAGAGGTTGCATTTTATTAAAAAGTGTGCTATAATACCATTGACATTCCGATGTCGGACAGTTCGGAACCATCCTGTCCTTAAACAAAACTACGGGCAATAAAAGGGGATGTTGCGCCGTTAAGGCGCTTTTTTTATTGCAGAAGGAGCAAAATATGAACCGTTACAGTGTGATTCGGGAGAAGAACCCAAGGGAGATAGTGCTGCTGCGCGGCAGCGGATGCCGCTACCGCAGATGTGCATTCTGTGATTATCATCTGGATGCCTGCCCGGATGAAGCGGCAAATATCGCATTGGCACGTGCCGAAATGAGCAAGGTCACCGGTGAATTTCACCACCTTGAGGTCATCAATTCCGGCAGCTTTCCGGAGCTCGGTGATACGATTTTGAACGATCTGATCACGCTCTGTAAAGAAAAGCAGATCCATACCCTTCATTTCGAATGTCACTATCTTTACCGCCATCAGATCCCGAAATGGCGGGAGCGATTTGCATCGGTCGGGACAAAGCTGAAGATCAAGATCGGCATGGAGAGTTTCGATTATGATTATCGGGAAAATGTGCTGAACAAGGGAATCAAAGAACCTTCGCCGGCAGTCATTGCTGAGATGTTCGATGAATGCTGCCTGTTATTTGGGCTTTCCGGGCAGACAAAAGAGGGTATGATCTCAGATATCGATACCGGTCTGCGGTATTTCGAACGTGTCTGTGTGAATGTCTTTGTGGAAAATCAGACCGGTATCAAACCGGATGCCGAAGTGATCCGAATCTTTGCACAGAATGTAATGCCGCGGTATATCGATGATCCGCGGGTGGATATTTTAATGGAAAACACCGATTTCGGTGTGGGATAAAGGAGAAAACAAAATGAATGAACTTTTACTGATCGGTTCGGTCGTGTTGATTTACGGCATGGTATTGCTGGCATACCGTTTGTTCGGTAAGGCGGGAATGTACCTGGCTACTGTATTGGTCACCATTCTTGCCAATATCGAAGTGTTGATTTTAGTGGATGCCTTTGGTATGGAGATGACGCTTGGCAACGTCATGTTTGCCTCCACCTATCTTGCTACGGATATATTAAGTGAGAATGAGGGTAAAAAAGAGGCATCCCGTGCGGTCTGGCTGGGTGTCTTTACCTCCGTGGTGACAGTCACCTTCTCACAGTACTGGCTGTTGTATACCCCGGCGGCTTCCGACTGGGCAAGCGAATCCATCCGCAATATCTTTTCCACCACACCGCGCTTAATGTTCGCAAGCTTCTTAGGCTATATCGTATCACAGCGACTGGATGTTTGGCTGTACCACGGTTTTTGGGCGATGACCACCCGTATGACCGGAGATAAGAACAAATTCCTTTGGGTGCGCAATAACGGTGCTACCTTGATCGCGCAGCTGATCAATACCGTACTGTTTACCTTTGTAGCGTTTGCCGGCTGGTATGATACCGCGACATTGCTTTCGGTTATGATCTCCAGTTATATCATCTATATCATCACCAGCTTATTGGATACCCCGGTAGTCTATCTGTCAAGAAGGATGAAACAAAAAGGAAAAGTAGGTGCTATCTGATACAGCCGTGTGAGATTCCGTTTGCCTCAAAAGTGCTGATGTCTTTTTATCGGTGTGAGAAAAAATATAAAACAACAAGAGGTGTCATGAAGCGTAGGTTCATGATACCTCATTTTTCTTGCATTTGCAGGAATGATGTGCTACAATAAATTTATAAACCATCGATTTGGGAGGGGATTATATGAAAGCATATATTGCTATGACGCGCGGAGAGGTGTTCGATACCTTCTTCCCGCCGGAAAACATCAAATTGGCGGAAAGCCTCGGTGAGATCGTCTGGCATGACGGCGAAAACGCACCGACCAAGGAGGAGGCCAAAAAAGCACTCGCTGACTGTGACGTCTATATTACTTCGTGGGGATCACCAAAACTGGATGAAGAGCTGCTTGCTGCGGCACCGCATTTGAAATTACATAGCCATCTCTGCGGCTCGGTTGCACCGTATGCGGATCCGGTGGTATGGGAGAAAGGAATCCGTGTGCTCTCGGGTAATCGCTATTTTGCGGAATCGGTAGCGGAAGGCGCACTTGCCTATATGCTTACCGCATTGCGGGATATTCCGTATTTTTCCAAACGCTTAAAAAACGAACGAATCTGGAAAGCGGATTGCAGCTATAACGAAGGACTTGCCGGCAAAAAGATCGGTATCATCAGCTACGGTGCGATCGCTAAAAATGTGGTACGTGTCCTGTCGGTATTCCGTACCGAACTGTACGTTTATGATATTAAACCGCTTCCGCAGGAAGATGTGGAAAAGTACGGTCTGAAACAGGCATCGCTGGAGCAGATCTTCTCGGAATGCGATATCATCACGGCACATACGCCGCTGTTTGATGCAACCTATCATATGATCGGAAAAGAACTGCTGTCAAAGATCAAACCGGGAGCACTTTTGGTCAATACTTCGCGTGGTGCGATCTTTGATCAGGCTGCTTTGGAAGAAGAATTGGCAGACGGAAAATTCCGTGCGATCTTGGATGTGTTTGAGCAGGAGCCGCCGCCTGCAGACTGCAAATTATTCGACCTGCCGAATGTTATCATGATGCCGCATATGGCAGGCCCGACCGTTGATCTTCGTAAGGTCATTGCGCACGATCTGTTGTTGGAAAGTGCGGCATTCATGGAGCATGGCGGAGATCTCCCGGATGAGATCACAAGAGAAATGGCTGCGGTTATGTCGGTGGTATAAAGGAAAAGCGACCGTTTGATGCGGTCGCTTTGCAGGATATATGCTGCAATAGTGGATAAGGAGGGGAAATATGAAATTATACGATCGTAAAGAAGAACGTACCGGTGTACAGGAAGCAAGCCCGTATGCACCGCAGTTTGATGTGCAGTGCGACTTTGTGATGGTCTACGGTATGAAAAACTTAAAAGAGCGCGTGGCACAATGGAAGAAACGCGGCTATGTGATCCATCTGATGACCGGTGTATCCTGGGGTGGATATCAGGATTATCTCTATGGAAAATTTGACGGCAGTGATCATCATGATGAGGCACAGAAAAACCGTGCGGGCGAGGAGATCGCGCACGGTGTGGATGTACCGTATATGGTGCCGTCGGTATCCTTCTCGCAGTATCTTGTCGCAAACTTAAAAAAAGCTGTAGATTACGGTGTGGAAGCGATCCATCTGGAAGAGCCGGAATTCTGGGTCGCAGGCGGTTATTCCGATGCATTCAAACGGGAATGGCAGCTTTATTACAAAGAGCCGTGGCAGGACCCCGCAAGCAGCGTGGATGCACAGTATAAAGCATCTGCACTCAAACAGTATCTCTATACCCGTACGCTGGATCGCTTATGCTCCGAACTCAAAGAGTATGCTCTGAAAAAGTACGGCAGATACCTGCGCTTTTATGTTCCGACCCATTCGCTGATCAACTATTCCCAGTGGAGCATCATCTCTCCGGAATCCGCTCTCATTGATCTTCCGTCCATTGACGGATATATCGCACAGATCTGGACCGGAACCTCCCGTGTCAAAAACTTCTACCGCGGTGTGCAAAAGGAGCGTACCTTTGAGACCGCATTTATGGAGTACGGTATCATGCAGGAGTTGGTAGCCGGTACCGGCCGCGATATGTGGTTTTTGCATGATCCGATCGAGGATGACCCGAAGCATACCTGGCAGGATTACAGGGAGAATTATTACCGCACGGTAGTGGCATCGCTGTTCCATCCGGGTATCTCGAATTATGAGGTCTGCCCATGGCCGCACCGTGTCTATACGGGGACTTATCCGAAGGCAGACGGCAGCGGTAAAGAGGGCATGCCGGAAGAATACCGCACCAATCTGACCACCGTGATGCATACGCTGCGTGATATGAAGGATCAGACCGAGATCAAATGGGAGACCGATACCCGCGAGGTCGGTGTACTGCTCTCCGATTCCGCTATGTTCCAGCGTATCTACCCGGATGAATATCCGCAGTCTGCCGAAAATGAGATCGCCGCATATTGGCCGTTTTTCGGTATTGCACTGCCGATCTTAAAACGCGGTGTTTGTGTACGTCCGGTGCAGCTGGATAATGTTCGCCGCTATGTCGGTTATCTTGACCGCTATCAGACATTGGTGCTGTCCTATGACTTTATGAAACCGACCTCGCCGGATATCAATACCGCATTGGTCGGCTGGGTACAAAACGGCGGTAAGCTGATCTATGTCGGTGACGGCAGTGACCCGTTTGACTCCATCCAAAGCTGGTGGAATCGTGAAGGGCTTGACTATAACGGTCCGGCAGAGCAGCTGTTTGAAGCGATGGGACTTTCCCGTGTGCCGCAGCAGGGCTGTTATGCGGTCGGAAAAGGTACGGTCTGCTATTATCCGAAAACACCGCGTACCATCGCAGCAAATGCGGAAGTTTCGGATGATTATGCTGCTGCGATCGGTGATTGGATCGGCGGCTATCCGAAAGATTCGGAACTCGTTCTGCGCCGCGGCAATTATGTAGTGGCTGCCGGAATGGACGAATTCAAGCAGGATAGAATGCCGTATACCGTAAAGGGTCTTTATATTGATCTGTTTGATCATCAGCTTTCGGTTGTCCGTGACCCGCAATTATATCCGGGTGAGGTGCATCTCTGGTATGATGCCGCAAAGATCGACCGCAGTCAGCCGGCAGAAGTGTTGGCCGTTTCCGGCAGAATGGAAAAACTTGAGATCTCGCAGCGTACCTTGCTTGTTAAGATCAAAGGTCCGGCGGATATGGTCGGCTGTATGCGCATTTATACCGCACGCCAACCGAAAGAGATCCTTGTGACGGTAAAGGGTAAAACCGAACCGTCAAGCCATATCTATGATATCGCAAGCAGAACCTCTTATTTTAACTACCCGTCCTGTCCGGAAGGTGTTACTGTAAAAGTACGTTTTTGATTGGTTTGACCGGTGTGTTTCGAATGGACACACCGGTTTTTATTTGAAATCTTGTCATTTTTTTGCGTTGGATTGACAAGCTGAGATACAAGCGGTATAATGAAAATGGGGTAAACCCAATCCATATTCAGGGGGAATGTATATGAATCATCAGGCATACATAGAACGTACCTTTAAGAAATTTGAGAATGTCCTGGAGATGTACGGCAAACATATCTTAAAGCCGCTGTTTGATGTCGAGCAGGTCTACGCGTATGAGACCAAAGAGCATCTGCGCAAACCGCCGGCAAAAGAACAGATGCAGCCGATCGCACCGCAGACCAAATGGGGCGGTGAATATAGCAATATCTGGCTGTCCGCAACCGTGACCGTTCCGCAAGAGGCGGAAGGAAAGCTGGTCTGCGCATTTGTGGATACCGGCGCATATGAGATCCTTTGCTTCAAAAACGGCGTTCCGGCGGGTATCATCAACTCCAAATATCAGACCTTTAACGGTATGCATCCGTTTATGTTCGTACAGAAGGATGCAAAAGCGGGCGAAACGATCGAGATCGCATTTGAGTGCTATGCGCATCATGAGGTACTGGGAACCTCGCCGATGGCAAACTACGGCAAGGATCGCCTTGAGGATGATTTTATCCATACCTACAACGGTATCACCCTCTGCGTCATCGACACCGATATGCGTGACTTTGCATTTGATCTGGATATCGTGCTGCAGATGGCAAGATTGCCGGAGGATAATTTTGCCTCCATCAAAGCATTTGACTGCTTGAAAGCCGCATTCCCATATCTGATTCAGGATGTCGCATATGCGACTGATGAGGAGCTGCATGAATGTGCGAAGAAACTGCGTCCGCTGCTTGCTCCGGCTTTGGAAAAAGCGACGGGAAATGACGGTTCTCGCGGTAAAGTGGGTGTGGTCGGTCATTCTCATATGGATACCGCTTGGTTATGGCCGGTAGAGGAGACCATCCGTAAATGTGCAAGAACTTATTCCGAAGCATTGACCTTGATGGATCTGTATCCGGAATATACCTTTATTCAGTCCTCCGCACTGCATCTGGATTGGATGAGAGAATACTACCCGGATATCTTTGAAGGCATCAAAAAACGCGTTGCCGAGGGCAGATATGAGCCAAACGGCGGTGTTTGGGTCGAATGTGACTGTAACGTTACCGGCGGTGAGTCGATGGTCAGACAGTTTTTATACGGTCAGAGATTTACTCAAGAGCATTTTAATTACCGCTCGGACGCATTCTGGCTGCCGGATACCTTCGGTTATAACGGTGCGATCCCGCAGATCATGCAGGGAAGCGGCGTTAAATATTTCTTTACCACCAAAATGGCATGGGCGGACTTAAATACCTTCCCGACCGATACCTTCGTATGGCGCGGTATTGACGGCAGTGAAGTGCTGACCCACTTAAACCGCATCCATATGCCGCCGGATGTGACTTCGATCAACGCAGTGGTCACAGAGATCCGCGATAAACATTCCAATGACCACAGATTGCTGTCCTATGGCTACGGTGACGGCGGCGGCGGCCCGACCTACGGTATGCTTGAAAGCTTAAAACGTGTGATCGATCTGCCGGGTATGCCGAAGATCGAATCCACCACCGCAAGCAAATTCATGGAAGATCAGGAAAAACGTAAAGAACATCTTCCGCTGTTTGACGGTGAACTGTATCTGGAATATCATCGCGGTACGCTGACCCAGATGCATGACATCAAAAAGAATAACCGCTTGGCGGAGATCGCATTGCGTAATATGGAGCTGGCTAACGTACTGTCCGGCAAAGAGGACAGAGAAAAACGCGATCGTCTGTATAAGATCGTGTTAAAGAATCAGTTCCATGACATCCTGCCGGGCACCTCGATCCGCAAGGTATATGAGATCGCTATTCCGGAGATGGAAGGTATGATCGCCGAGGCAAATCAGACTGCAGCAGAGGGCATGGCTGTATTCTCGAATGAAAAAGAGGGTGTCATGACCATTTTCAATCCGCTTTCGTTTGACCGTCAGGCTGTGACCGTTTTGGATGGCACCGTCGGTGTGGCGGATGTACCGTATCAAAACTATACCGATCACTGCGGTAAGGAAAAGACCGCTGTATTGCTGACCGTTCCGGCTATGTCCTCTGTTACCGTTGCATTGACTGCGGCTGAAGCTGCGCCAAGTGCATTTGCGACAGACGGCGATAAACTGACCACCCCGTACTATGATGTCACTTTCGATAAAAACGGCTATATCTCCTCTCTCATCGATCGTAGAGCAGACCGTGAAGTCAGAAATGAAAAAGGTGCGCCGCTCGGTACGCTGTGGTTTGGCGAATGCTTCCCGACCCTTTATGATAACTGGGAGATCGAGGATGATATTTTTGATAAACTGTTCCCGGTCACCGAGCTGCTTGACAGAGAAGTGGTCTCCGACGGTGCGGTGGAATACCGTATCCGCAGCACCTACCGTTTAAGCAAAACTTCCACCGCAACCCTGGATACCGTATTCTATGCAAACGATCCAAAGATCGATTATGAGATGAAGCTGGATTGGAACGAGAAACACGCATTGCTGAAAGCCGGCTTTGATGTCAATGTCCGCTGTGCAACCTTCAAAAATGAGATCCAGTTCGGTCATATCGACCGTCCGACCACCCGCAACAATTCTCTGGAAGCAGCAAAATTCGAGGTCTGCAACCATAAATGGTCGGATATTTCGGAATCCCGTTACGGTGTTGCGATCCTTAATGACTGTAAATACGGCATCTCCGCACAGGGCAGTGATATGCGTCTGACCTTACAGAAAGGCTGCTACCGTCCGGATCCGATTACCGATAACGGTGTTAAGACCATGACCTACTCGCTGCTGCCGCATGTCGGTGCATTCTCTGCAGAGAATGTCGTTTATCCGGCATATGAGTTAAACTATAAGCCGATCACCGTCAAGGGCGATGCAAAAATTCCGACCCTGTTCACGGTTTTTGCACCGAATATCATCTGTGAAGCGGTGAAAAATGCTGAGGATGTACCGGGTGCATACGTTCTGCGTCTGTATGAGTGTGAGCGCAATACCACAAACTGTAAGGTATCCGTTCCGGGCGCAAAACGCGTACGGTTGACCAATATGCTTGAGGAAACCGTCGAGGAGCTGCCGATCGTGAACGGTGAAGTTTCTCTGAAATTCCATCCGTTTGAGATCAAGACGCTGCTCATCGAAAGATAACCGAACATAAAAACTCCCGCAGTTTTCACTGCGGGAGCTTTGCTTTATGCCAGGTATTCTAAAATCTCTGCTGCGTTGGTATCCGGTTTAACCTTCGGCATGACCTTCTCGATATTGCCGTTTTCGTCAATGATGAAGGTGGTGCGAACCACACCCATGCTCACCTTGCCACACATTTTCTTCTCCTGCCATACGCCATAGCTTTCAATTGCCTGCAGCTCCGGGTCAGAGAGTAAGATAAACGGCAGCTCGTATTTCGCTGCGAAATTCGCGTGCGATTTTACGCTGTCTTTGCTGACACCGATGACAACGATGCCGCGCTCCTCAAACTGATTGAATGCAGACGCAAATGCACAAGCTTGCTTGCTGCAGCCGGAGGTGTTGTCCTTCGGGTAGAAGTATAAAACGACCTTCTTTCCTAAAAAATCGCGCAATGCGACCGGATTGCCGTCTTTATCGTTTAAGGTGAATTCAGGTGCTTTCATTCCTTTTTCTAACATATCTCATTTCCTCCATTTGAATTAATAAGAATGGTTCTTAATTTTATTATACCATAATTTTTGTATTTGTCAAGTGGTTTAGAAGAAAAACCGCCGGGAAAATTCCGGCGGTTACAGGATCAGATATTTGCGGTAACACCGATGATCTCTTTGTTGGCATCGCAGAGATATACTTCGGTTAGATATTCGGAATTGGTTTCATCCAGACCGACGATGTGTACGGTAAGTACTTTGCCGCAGATGGCTTCGGTAAGCGGGATATAGTAGGTGTAGTTGGAATCGGTGCGGCGCACGATGCATTCCCAGACATTGGACGGATAGCTTGCGGCACGGTCCGGCGCACCGTAGAATTTACCGTCTGCTTCCAGTACAGCATACGCACCTTCCATGCCGTGTTTTCCTTTTAAGCCAACCGACAGATAGCAGCCTTCTCGGTAATCTACGACCGGAACGGTGAAGGAGACCTTTTTGGTGTAGCGCACATCACGCTGATACGGCATAAGGTTGTTGGCACGCGGCGCATTTAATGCGATCTCTTTTCCGTCTTTGTAAAGTGCGATACGGTAGATGCGGTCGAGCGGTTTCGGCATACGCAGATAGCGCAGCTTGCCGCAGAGCGGGTAGGTGACGGTACGTCTTCTGCCGTCATAGTTCACCAGATTGTGGACGCTGTCTTTGACGAAGGTAACCGTTTCTTTGCAGAGCGTTTCGACCGATTCCAGGGTGGTGACATCCCAGTTTTTCAGATCGGTGGAATGATCGATAAACGGCGGAATATATTGACGATCCTGTTCAAAGATCGGAGCATCGATGTCAAAGTACTCGAATACAACGGCATCCGCTTCATATTCCGCACCGAAATCAACACGTAAGCAGCCGCCGTCCATACGCAGACCGCCGAACAAATAGCGGGACTGACCGTCAAAGAAGGTGTCCTTACAGCCGTCAAATGCATAGCGACTTTCAATACCGCGCAGACGGTAACGCTCCTGTTTAAAGAAAGCATCGCGTGCAGCTTTGACCTGCGGGATCTTTGTCTCCCCGGAGCGGCGCAGCTCTCTTGCTTCCAGCGCATCATGGTTCTGTACGAACATCGCGGTTTCCAGAATACATGCGGATTCTTTATTTGCTTGAGCCTTCTCCTCAGCTGCGATTTCGGCTAGTTTTTTCGGTGCACGCGGTGTCTCATCAAAGACATTGATTTTCGGATCGAACGGTTTACCGTCGGAGTAAGCGATTGTACCCTCACAGGAAACGATTTTGACCGTATCGATCTTACCGTCTTTTTCGTGTAATACTTCGTATTTGCATCCGGTGAGCATAACATCCGCATCCTTGCTGTCGGTGATCTCGATCAATACTGCACGGAACGGCGGCAGCGGGATCTCAACAACATCGCCGTAAGCAAATTCACCGATATACTGTTCATACGGATGGTGCAATGCGACTGTGACCTTGTCACAGTGTGCCAGTCCGATCTCCATATCCAGACGCATACGAATCGAGCGGGTCTCCCAGCTATCGTTGCCGACCGTGATAAAGCGCTTGGTTTCCGAACCGCGGGCGATCGCATTTTCCGGATAGTTCTTGCCGCCCGGCAGCAGCATACCGGTGACCAGAATGTCACGGTAGCGGCGATGCAGGTTATAAATACGTGCCAGATGCGGCAATTCATCGTCACGCATCAGCCAAGGGTTACCGTAGATCTCAGGCGCTAAAACCAGACCGCGGCCGAAGCTCTGGAAGATCAGTTCATCTTCAAAGTAATCGACGCAGGAGGAGATGCAGACACCGTGATCCTCGTATAATCTGCCCAAACCCGGGGTGTTGCCGCGGGAGGCAAAATAGCCGCGGTGATGCGGTGCGGTGGAAGGATTTGTGATATGTACATCGGTATAGGTTTCGATGCCGTTCCAAAGCTCGGTGGTGGCGTGTTTCATACCTTCCTCACCCAGCCATAAACGATGGTTGAGCAGGATCAGGTCCGGAGAGTATTTACGGCATTCCTTCATCATTTCTACAAAGATCTCACGGTCTTTTTCATACAGCTGACCGCAGACGCCGTCCATCTTAAACAGTCCGAATTCATAATCTCTGCAGAGGGAAACCATCAGCTCTTTGCGTGCTTCGGCAGATTCTTTGCTGTCGCCGAAACCGTCCGGTCCGCACCAGACACCGAGTTTGATGCCAAGCTCTTTGCAACGTGCTGCGATCGGCGCATAGGTGTTCGGAAACTGCGCTGTTAACTTCGGTGAATCCAAGGTTTCATAGGTTTCTCTTGCACCGTCTAAATTGCCGGCATCCCATGCGTAGATATCCAGCTGCATGCCGTAGGTGTCTTTTAAGTAGGCGAAATAATCCAGATTGATTAAGGTCTGTTCTTCGGTTGAACCCTCGTTGGTGTTATTGATCCAGGAAAAATATTGCGGTCTGGACGGACTGCGTTCATCCGCACCGGCCGTCTTTCGATTTTTTTCGATTTCCATAGTCGCGCCTCC
>JBGUUN010000184.1:0-1591 GCA_045133555.1 Oscillospiraceae bacterium | reverse complement strand
GGTAGCGGATTTTGATATCGTTGGCTTTACCTTACAGTATGAGCTTTCCTATACCAACGTTTTGAATATGCTGGATCTTGCCGGCATCCCGCTGCTTGCAAAAGACCGTGAGAGCCTGACTCCGCTGGTCGTTGCGGGCGGTCCGTGTGTCTGCAACCCGGAGCCGATCGCTGATTTTGTTGATCTGTTCATGCCGGGCGAAGGCGAGGAGATCATGAATGAGTTGATGGATCTCTTCAAAGAGTGCAAGAAAAACGGTGTTTCCAAGAAAGAATTCTTACGCCGTGCAGCACAGCTGGAGGGCGTATATGTTCCGAGCTTATACGATGTATCCTACAATGAGGACGGCACCGTAAAAGCGATCGAGGCAAAAGACGGCGCACCGGCAAAGGTCAAAAAACGCATCATTGCGGACTTTGACAATGTATTATATCCGGAAAACTTCATCGTTCCGTATGTCGGTACCGTACATGACCGTGCGGTTTTAGAGATCATGCGCGGCTGTATTCGCGGCTGCCGTTTCTGCCAGGCGGGTTATATCTACCGTCCGCTGCGTGAGAAGAGTAGTGATACTTTATGCCGTCAGGGTAAATCGCTTTGCGATACCACCGGTTATGAGGAGCTGTCGCTGTCGAGCTTATCCACCAGTGACTATTCGCAGATCGAGAAACTGTTAAACGATATGTTAGACTACTCCAAAGAGGAGAAGGTCAGCTTCTCGATGCCGAGTATGCGAATCGATAACTTCTCGGAGGAGCTGCTTGAAAAGATCTCTGCAGTCAGAAAGAGCGGTCTGACCTTTGCACCGGAAGCAGGTACACAGAGAATGCGTGATGTTATCAACAAAAACATCACCGAGGAGGATATCTTCAAGAGCTGTCTGCTGGCATTTGCCGGCGGCTATTCCACCGTGAAACTGTACTTCATGTTAGGTCTGCCGACCGAGACCTTAGAAGATGTCGAGGGTATCGTTCAGCTGGCACAGAAGATCGTGGATGCATACTACAAGATGCCAAACCGCCCGAAAAAAGCGGTACAGGTCACCGTATCGGTATCCACCTTCGTTCCGAAGCCGCATACCCCGTTCCAGTGGGAGCCGCAGGACACCTTGGAGCGCATCAAAGAAAAACAGCATCATCTGGTACACACCAACCAGAGCAAACGCATCAATGTCAAATATCACTTAAGCTACACTTCGGTACTTGAGGCGATCTTTGCACGCGGCGACCGCAGACTGGGTGAGGTCATGTTAAAAGCATACCGCAAAGGCTGCCGCTTTGACAGCTGGGACGAGTGCTTCAAATACGATCTGTGGATGGAAGCGATGGACGAATGTGGCCTGGATGTTGCGTTCTATGCAAACCGTGAGCGTTCTCTGGACGAGGTATTACCGTGGAGTCATATGGATTACGGTATCTCCGAGGAATTCTTAAAACGCGAATATCGCAAGGCACATGACGCTGTGACCACCCCGAACTGCAGACAGCAGTGTGCGGGCTGCGGCGTCAACAAACTGATGGGAGGAGGTAAGTGCGTTGTCATTTCCGATTAATATCGTTTACGAAAAATTAGGCAGAGCCAAATATATCTC
>JBGUUN010000183.1:0-6704 GCA_045133555.1 Oscillospiraceae bacterium | reverse complement strand
ATCTGTGTCATGATAGGAGGCAGGATGATGAAAGTTTGGAATCGGCTGATCGCGCTACTGCTTGCGCTGCTGATGATCTGCGGTATGATGAGTGGGTGTTCGGCTGAAGAAACCTATGAGGAAACCGACACATTGTCCTTCCGTTGGATCGAGGATCTGACGGGTGCGTTTTCAGGTTGGTTTCAACTTTATAAAAGCACCTATCCGGACGTTACTTTTGAATTGGATCGGTATTCGGTGGGACGTGACTCTGTAAGCTATGCTTATCTTGCCGATCAGCTGCAGGCGTATTACGATGATACCAGAATGGGGCTCATGAAAGGCACTTCGGCTGATCTGTTGGTGTTGAGCGATGAGTATCGGGAATGTACAGCTTCGGTAACGGCTTTTGACTATGAAAAAATTAAGATGGCTGGCGCGTTTGCCGATATGCTGCCGATTATGAAAGCAGACGAAAGCTACGAGTTGTTCCGTCCCGAATATCTTGAAATGCTCGCTTATGACGAGAAAATATATGAATTGCCGTTTTTTGCGGCGATCCACTATCTTCGTACGACCGAACAGATGGTTGAGATATACGATTTTCCGTATGATCCGGATGATACTCTTCCGGAATTTTTGCAGAAATGTTCCGACTGGAAAGATGCACACGAAAGCGATCCGGAGGCACCACAGATCATGTCGCTGCAGACTTGGGAATATTTAGAGGAGTATATGTTTGTCCTTTCCGGTCTGGATACGGTAGATTATGAAAAGCGTACCGCAAACTTTGAGCATCCGGATATCAGAACCATGCTGACCTGCATGAAGAACATTCAGCCGACCGATGATGGAATGCAGGACTTCGGCAGTGTACTGTTTGGAACATGGCCGCTCAGTATGGAGATACAGTTGCCGGAAGAAGATTGTTTTCTGCTGATGCCACTTCGTCGTACAGACGGTCAGGTCACCGCTGTGGTACGCCATGGATTTGTGATTTCCTCTCAGTCGGAAAACAAGCTAAACGCATATCGTTTTGCCTAAACGATTGCTTACGATTATTACAGCAATCCGGAAACCAATGCTGCCGGTGTTTCGAGTGGATGCTTCACGGTATTCGATACCGAAGAAAGTTATACGCAGAGAGTGGCGGCAATGGAAGGACGTATGACCGATGATTATCGGAACGTGATGTTGGAAGCCTATCGTGATGTAGCAGATATTTCACATAACCAATGCTGGCAGACCATCCTGCAGGATCAGTTTGATGATTACTATAATGGTATACTCGGTTTGGATGAGCTAGTTGTCAACATTCAGGATAAACTTGTGATCTATGCGAGCGAATAAACAAAGCGAGGACAACCGTCCTCGCTTTCACTTATATCTCCACAATAAAATATCGGTCGTCCGCTGCGCACATCGAAGGGAAGGTGCGGTAGTGAATCCCGTTCACCACGCTGTCGGCACCGCCGTGAAAATGTCCTTGGAATACGGTGTCAACCTTTTGGCTTTGCTCAAAGGCTTTGCGCAAAGCAGCATCATTGGATAATCGGTGGTCAGCCTGGATGTTCGGGTCAACGTTCTGATGCATGAACACAAAGCATCTGCCGTCTGCGGTATTCAAATCGCAGCGCAGCTTTTCAACATACGGATAAAAAGTATCGGTCCAGGCTTCTTCGTATCGCACATCATCACCGCGGCGGTAATGTTCGGCCGTTTTGAAATGACAGGCATCGATAAAAAGCAGCGTTTTGCCGTCAATGACACGGTCGGTCGGACGGGTCTGCTCACCGAGAATACCGTAATATTCGTTGACTTCAAACGAGAAGGCATCGTGGTTGCCCATGACCGCTGCGATCGGTATATCGTAGGAAGCGAATACCTCAGCAATCTGTTTTAAGTTTGCGGTTTCTTTTTCATGCTCCGCTTCATGGTCGATCAGATCGCCGAGTGAAATCACCATATCACAGCCTGCTGCATGAAAGGCTTTCATTGCAGTTTTGATTTTATCAAGAGAACGGCGGTTAAAACGCTGCCATTCCGGACTTTCGATCGAGCTGTAGTGTGCATCGGTAAAGATTCCTAGTTTCATAAAAATTCCTCCCATTACCAAAAGCCGACAGGTATCCCGTCGGCTTTGGAAATTATTTTGTCTTTAAGAATACATTACGGTTTTTGTACAGGTATTCGATACCGGAATACAGGGTGATAGTCGCTAAGATCCAGCATGCGATCTGAGAGAGCAGGGTAAACAGCTCTCCGCGGATAGCCGGAACAAAGTTACTGACACCTAAAAGTGCTAAGATCACGCAGGTGACCACCATCTGTACCGCGGTTTTGACACGGCCGGACTGTGCTGCGGCAATGACCAAGCCTTCCTCGGATGCTGCAAGCATACGAAGTGCATTGACTGCGGTATCGCGCAGAATGATGATCGCAACCGCGATCACGTGACAAAGTCCCGCATCCATTAAGCAAAGCAGCGCACAGGTGACTAACATCTTGTCCGCCAACGGGTCTAAAAATTTACCGAAGGTGGTGACAAGATGATGTTTGCGTGCCAGATAGCCGTCTAAGAAATCGGTGACGGATGCGACCGCAAATACCAAGAATGCAATGGTGTAGTTGCCCGGAATAGCTGTCATCAGAAAGAAAAACAGGAATACCGGAACTAAGATAATACGAAGCAGAGTAAGTTTATTCGGTGTATTCATAACTTAATCCTCGATGGTGAAAACTTCACCGTACAGGTCGTAATCGCAGACCTCTTTAATGGTGACCGCAACGAAGTCACCGATGTTGAATTTGATATCGGAGTCAAAGAAGATCTTGCCATCGATATCCGGAGCATCAAAGGTGCTTCGGCCGAAGTAGCAAGCACCGTATTTGTCGTAGCCTTCCACAACGACCTGAACGGTCTGACCGACACGCTCAGCGTTTTTCTCTGCTGCGATGTCATACTGCAGCTCCATGATGATGTCGGCACGGTGCTGTCTGACTTCCTCGTCTACCTGATTTTCCATCTCTGCGGCAATGGTATCCTCTTCTTCGGAGTATGCAAAGCAGCCTAAGTGGTCGAATCTTGCTTTCTGTACGAATGCGGTCAGTTTTTCAAAATCTTCCTCGGTCTCGCCCGGGAAGCCGGTGATCAGGGTAGTACGCAGAGTGATGCCCGGGATGCGTGCACGCAGTTTCTCGATCAGTTCGACAAGAGCTTCTTCGCTGTCCGGACGGTTCATGTCATGCAGAACATGATCGGAGCAATGCTGTACCGGAATATCCAGATATTTTACCAGCTTCGGCTCGGATGCTAAAACGGAGATCAGCTCGTCGGTGATCTTGTCCGGATAACAGTATAAAGTACGGATCCAGGTGAAGTCAATCTTGCAAAGTTCTTTCAACAGATCGGCAAGCGCATATTTGCCGTACAGATCCAGACCGTAGCGGGTGGTATCCTGCGCAACTAATACCAGTTCGCGAACACCCTGTTTGTATAACCATTTTGCTTCCGCAACGATGGATTCGATGGTACGGGAGCGGAATTTGCCGCGAATGTGCGGGATCGCACAGTAGGTGCAGCAGTTGTCACAGCCCTCGGAGATCTTTAAGTATGCGTAGTACGGCAGGGTGGAGAGTACACGCGGTGCATCGATGTTTAAGTCGGTCTTTTCGCCGAATGCGGTGAATTTCTGACCCTGTGCGGCTTTGCGGACCGCTTTGGAGATCTGGTCGTTGCTGCCGATGCCCAATACACACTCGACTTCCGGGATCAGTTCAACGAGCTCCTCTCTGTAACGTTCTGCCAGACAGCCGGTAACAACGATACCTTTGCATCTGCCTTCGGATTTTAAGTTGACCCAATCCAAAATTTCCTGGATCGCTTCTTCTTTTGCGGACTGAATGAATCCGCAGGTGTTGATGATGATAACGTCAAAGTCTGCCTCTTCGTTTACCAGCTGGATGCCGTCATGACGTAAAGTCGCCATCATGACCTCAGCATCGACCTGGTTTTTCGGACAACCGAGGGAAACCATTGCTGCTTTGATTGCCATATGCTTAAATACCTTTCTGCGTATATTACTTCATTTATTCGCATTCGGAGAGATACTCCGAGATCGCTGTCTGAATTTCACCGATGCGGTAGCCGCGTCTTGCAAGTGCGGCGATCACATTCTGTTTTTGCCGATATTCTCCGGAGGTTAATTTTTCGGTATACCGTTTTTCCAAAAGCTCTTTGATCTGTGCAGTAGTGTCCACTTCAGCAGTCATCTTTTGCAAAGCTGCCAAAGCATCCTCTTTCGGGATGCCTTTTTGCAGCATCCATTGGTAGGCTTTGGCATTGCCGTAGCGCTTTTGCACCAGGCAATATTTTGCTGCACGGAGTGCATATGCCTGATCGTTGATCTCGCCGAGCTCAATGCAGCGGGCAACCGTTTTGGCGGCAGCCTGCGGGGAGATCTCGCGCTCCAAAAGTTTTTTGTACAGCGCACCGGAGGTCAGATCCCTGCCGGCAAGCAGATTCAGCGCAGTGCAGCGGGCTTTTCGCTGCATCTCACTTTCGAGAATATCGTCCCATTGGGAAACGGTAAACTTCCTTCCCTGTGTGATACCGTGGCAATAGATGATCTCGTAGTCCAGTAAAACCGAGGATGCTTCTGCATCGGTGGAAACCAGAAAACGGCTTCCGCGCTGCGGGATAACACCGGTGACGGTCACAAATTCCATGGATTACTCAAAATCCTCACTGTCCGGGTCAATGTCGAGGATGGTAACGTCATCCGACAGAGAAAGCTGGGACGGCTCGGTGAGATATAAAGATTCGGTGTCGGCATCGTCGGTTGCAACAGCCGGAACGGTTTCACGCTGTTTTGCTGCGTTGGCAACATCCATCAGCTCTTTGGAGTATTCCATGACCTTCTCGGCAATCTCTTCCGCTACATCCGGATGCATCTCGAGATACTCTTTTGCCTTGTCACGGCCCTGACCGATCTTTTCATCTTTATAGGAGAACCATGCGCCGCTCTTGCGGATGATGTCTGCTTCGACCGCATAGTCTAAAATCTCGCCGGTACGGGAGATGCCCTCGCCGTAGATCATATCAAAGAATACTTCTTTGAACGGCGGTGCTACTTTGTTTTTTACGATACGGCATTTGACATGGTTGCCGATGATCTCGCTGCCGCGTTTGATCTGATCGCCGTTTTTACGGACATCGATACGTACAGAGGAGAAGAATTTCAGTGCGCGGCCGCCCGGGGTGGTTTCCGGGTTACCGTACATAACACCGACCTTTTCACGCAGCTGGTTGATAAAGATCGCAACGGTGTTGGTCTTGCCGATGATGGAGGTCAGCTTACGCAGTGCCTGGGACATCAGTCTAGCCTGCATACCGACATGTGCATCGCCCATGTCACCTTCGATCTCCGCACGCGGTACCAATGCCGCAACCGAGTCGAGTACGATAACGTCCAGTGCACCGGAACGAACCAGAGCTTCCATGATCTCTAAAGCCTGTTCACCGGTATCCGGCTGGGAAACAAGCAGGGAGTCGATATCAACACCCAAGGATTTTGCATAGACCGGGTCGAGTGCGTGCTCAACGTCGATGAATGCAGCCTCACCGCCGGCTTTCTGTGCTTCAGCAACAACGTGCAGCGCGATGGTGGTCTTACCGGAGGATTCCGGTCCGTAGATCTCAACGATTCTGCCGCGCGGAACGCCGCCGATACCCAGTGCCATATCTAAGCCTAAGCTGCCGGTGGAGATTGCGCCGACGTTCATGTTGATCGCCTGACCGAGTTTCATAACAGCGCCTTTGCCGAACTGTTTTTCCAGCTGAACGATCGCAGCCTCCAAGGCAGCTTTTTTATCGGTAACTTGCGTATAATCTATTTTTTCGATTTTGTTTTTCGAAGCTTTTGCCATCTTTTTTTCTCCTTCTTTTTATCGTTTCTTTCAACCTTTCCTTGGCCGTTATACCTATGATATCACATTTTTATCAATATCGCAAGTGCTAAAAAAATTTGTATCTGTGAATTTTTGAATAACGCTTGACAAAGATAAATCGCTGCATTATAATGGGCTTGTACAAAAGAATAACACAGATCATTCCGGCCGGAATCCGATCGGATTGTCGCATCATAACGGTGCGGGGATAAGGAAATCGCGGTGTGAATCCGCGGCAACAGCCATTACCGTAATTTGAGGTTTATAAGCTTCAATAAGTCGGAATGCTTATCGGTCTGTGCGCACAAAAGACCCTTGGGCAATGAGGGGTTTCGCGGATAAAATGAGGTATGGAGCAGCATACCTTTTGTTTTGATCTCGTTGGTACCCTTTTTAGGAAGGGTGCCTTTTGTTTTATCCTTTTCGTACGCAATATTTACGAAAAGAGGATTTGAAACATGAAAACTGCAATCAAACGTATCGCCGTGATCTTACTGGCGATCAGCATGACATTCTGCTTTGCCGCATGTCAGAAAAAAGGCGTAGACAAAACCGGCGCATGGTCTACCGCGATCTACACCTCTGATACCGAACTGGGTGAAGGCGAAAAGACCCTGACCGTTAAAGTCGAGGCAGAAGAACAGGTGATCGTATTTACCATCCATACCGATGCTGCTATCGTCGGAGACGCACTGCTTGAGCATGAGATCATTGACGGTGAGGAAGGACCGTACGGTATGTACATCAAAGCGGTCAACGGTATCGTTGCCGATTAT
>JBGUUN010000182.1:0-4280 GCA_045133555.1 Oscillospiraceae bacterium | reverse complement strand
CATCACCCATCCGGTTGCTGTAGCCCAGTATGCGCCGTTCTGATACTCCTCAGGCAGCACCTCGATCAGGGTTCGTTCCCAATATTCACCTTTCGGCAGATGACGGATCTGTCCCATGTAGCTGTAATCGTCATAATGTGCACACAACCAATTCAGGATACTTTCTTTCACGGCATCGGAAACCGGGAATCCGATATAAATCAGATACGCATTGCCCCAAACATCCAACTGTTTACATTCCGCATCTGCAGCAAAGAAGGTGCCGCTTTCGGCATCGTAAAGCTGCATCAGATTTTCCTCGATCTTAACTGCGATCGCCTCATATTTTGCCGCAGTGCCGATACCGGTCGCTTTGCACATCTGCTCAGCCATACGGCAAGCTCTCCAAAGCAGCAACGATTCATAGAAAAGATGACCGGTTTTACCGATCGTATCGGTAAAACCATACGGAGAATGCGGATCAGACGGATCGTTATACACAAGACCGTTTTCGGCAAGCGGGATCAACGCAAGACCGCGTGCGATATCCGGTTCCCACTGTGCAAAATACGAAGCAAACTCTTCGATCGGCAAACGGCCAAACAACGAGTGGATCATAAAGGTCCAAAACGGTGTATTATCCAGATTGGCCTTTCCGACCGGTGCAATAAGCATACCGGCGGCATAGCAGGTGGTGCCGTCCGCATAGGTGCGGTCCGGCATCCAGCCGTCCTCACGTTTATGCTTCCTTGCAAAGCGGATACAGCCGATCAGATCGGCATCCGGAATACATTCCGGCGCATATTCCGCCATATAGGAGAAATCCCGCAGCCAAAGCGCGTCATAGCTTGCAATACCGTCCGGCGTATATAATACAGTGCCATCCTGTGCTAAAGTCCGACAACCCTCTACGAGCTGTCGGACCGTAACCGCAAGATCATGGCCTGTTTTACAGGTCAAAGATCGTTCCATATTCTACCTCAATCCTTAAGAGCAACGCCTCTTGCATCGGTGTTGATGTTGCCGCAAAGGATCTGAATGCCTTCTACCAAGCCCCAGATACCGGAAACCATACCCAAAATACCGCAGCTGCATACCGTCATCAAAAGCTGAATGAGTGCGTGTTTGGTGTTGCCTAAATAGAAGTTGTGGATACCGTAAGCACCTAAGAAGATACCGAGCAGACCTGCAACCAGTTTGCTTTTCTGCGGCACACCCGGATAAACACCTTTATAAGCCGGCTGATACGGATTCGGATCGTAAGACTGTCTGTCGTAGCTCGGCTGCAGATCATTCGACTGCGGTTGTGTATAGGTCGGCTGGCTGTTGTTTTCATTATAAGTCGGCTGGCCGTACTGCGGATTCTGCTGCGGCTGATTATACTGTGTATTGTTCTGCTGTGGCTGATTGTACTGCTGTCCCGACATATTATACGGACTGTTTCCCATGGTTATATCTCCTCCGAATTAATTTTTGGGGTTTCCCCTTTGATTATATTTATCATAACACATTCCGAGAAAAAATGGAAGCACTTTGAAAAAATTAAAAGCACCTGCAGGTTTCTGCAGGTGCTGCAAGTGATCCACCGGAGACTCGAACTCCGGACCCTCTGATTAAAAGTCAGATGCTCTGCCAGCTGAGCTAGTGGATCTTTTCTGTATGGTATTATACCATACATACAGGCCTTTGTCAAGGGATATTTCATTAGAAAAGCACTCGCAGGTTGCTGCGAGTGCTTTGAGTGATCCACCGGAGACTCGAACTCCGGACCCTCTGATTAAAAGTCAGATGCTCTGCCAGCTGAGCTAGTGGATCATTCGGCTTGCTCTTTCTCGAGCGCTTGTTTATTATAGCACATGAAAAGACTTTTGTCAACACTATTTTTGAGATTTGTTTCGTTGAACTTTTTTCATCTTTCATACTTGCGTTTTTTGTAAAGAAAACACAATGCGATTTGCCTTTGCAAAAATTAAACCCGAAGATGTTGTTATTTTCTCCGGAATATGCTATAATATATAATGAGAAAAAATGCAAAGGAAGGAATTCGCATGGCTTATCAGAAAGATTTGATCCGCAACTTTTCGATCATTGCGCATATTGACCACGGTAAAAGTACCCTTGCAGACCGTATTCTGGAAAACACCAGCGCGGTTGAAAAACGCGAAATGGAAGAACAGCTGCTTGATAATATGGAAATCGAGCGTGAGCGCGGCATTACCATCAAAGCACGCGCCGTAAAAGTAAACTACACCGCCAAAGACGGTAAAACCTATGACTTAAATCTCATCGACACTCCGGGACATGTTGACTTCAACTACGAAGTTTCCCGTTCTTTAGCTGCTTGTGAAGGTGCAGTACTGGTCGTTGACGCATCTCAGGGCATCGAGGCTCAGACTTTGGCAAACACCTATCTGGCTGTTGACCACGATTTAGAGGTCGTTCCGGTCGTCAACAAGATCGACCTGCCGAGCGCAGATCCGGAGCGCGTCTGCCACGAGATCGAGGATATCATCGGTATCCCGGCAATGGATGCACCGCTGATCTCCGCAAAACAGAACTTAAACATTGAAGCGGTACTGGAAGCGATCGTAGAGCAGGTACCGCCGCCGACCGGCGACGAGAATGCACCGCTGCAGGCACTGATTTTCGACTCCTACTACGACTCCTATAAAGGTGTAATCGTATACATCCGTGTTAAAGAAGGTACCGTTCGTGTCAAAGACCGTATCCGCATGATGGCGACCGGCGCAGAGTTTGACGTTGTTGAGCTGGGCGTACTGGGTGCAAAATCCTTGGTTTCCACCGATGCACTGCGTGCAGGTGAGGTAGGTTACATCGCCGCAAGTATCAAATCCATCGGCGACACCCGCGTCGGTGATACCGTTACCCTCGCGGAAACTCCGGCAAGTGAACCGCTCCCGGGTTACCGTAAAGTCAATCCGATGGTGTTCTGCGGTATTTATCCGGCAGACGGTGCAAAATACGGCGACTTACGTGATGCGCTGGAAAAACTGCAGTTAAACGATGCTTCCCTCTCTTTCGAGCCGGAAACCTCCATCGCACTCGGCTTCGGTTTCCGCTGCGGCTTCTTAGGTCTTTTACACATGGAGATCATTCAGGAGCGTCTGGAACGTGAATTCAATCTGGATCTGATCACCACTGCTCCGTCGGTAATCTACCAGATCCACATGACCGACGGCAACGTTGTATACATCGACAACCCGACCAACTACCCGGACACCACTTTGATCGAACAGGCAGATGAGCCGTTCATCAAAGCAAACATCCTTGCTCCGACCGAATACGTCGGCAACATCATGGAGCTGTGTCAGGAGCGCCGCGGTGAGTTTAAGAACATGACCTACATCGAGGACACCCGCGTTGAAATGCACTATGAGCTGCCGCTCAACGAAGTTGTATACGACTTCTTCGATGCGCTGAAATCCCGCACCCGCGGTTATGCATCCTTCGACTATGAGCTTTGCGGCTACCGTCCGTCCAAGTTGGTCAAACTAGACATCATGTTAAACGGCGAGATCGTTGACGCACTGAGCTTCATCGTTCATGCAGACAAAGCATATTCCCGCGGCAGAAGAATTGCGGAACGCTTAAAAGACAACATTCCGCGTCAGCTGTTCGAAGTTCCGATCCAGGCTTGTATCGGCGGTAAGATCATCGCACGTGAGACCGTAAAAGCAATGCGTAAAGACGTTCTTGCTAAATGTTACGGCGGTGATATCACCCGTAAGAAAAAGCTGCTTGAGAAACAGAAAGAGGGTAAAAAGAGAATGCGCCAGCTGGGCTCCATCGAGGTCCCGCAGGAGGCATTTATGTCTGTTCTCAAACTCGACGAAGAATAATATCATTTACATCCCTGCGGAGATTCCGCGGGGATGTTTTTTCTTTGTAGACATCCTCACTCCCCTGTGCTATAATGAAATCAAACAATTGCGTAAAGGAGAATGAAAAATGAAATTCAACGGTATTTTAGATCAGACCGTCCGTTTTATCGAACGCAACCAACTCTGTGAAGTCGGATTATGGCAGAAATTCGTTGAACAGTATCGCACCATGCCGGACAGCGATGACGGATTATGGCGTTGTGAGTATTGGGGAAAGATGATGCGCGGTGCCTGCATGGTATTACAGTATACCGGCAATGAAGGTATCTACCGTATCGTAGAGGCTGCAGCAAAAGATATGCTGACCGCACAGGATGCGCTCGGAAGATTTTCCACCTACAAGCCTGAAAAAGAGTTCTTCGGCTGGGATATGTGGGGCAGAAAATACATCCTGCTTGG
>JBGUUN010000181.1:0-2153 GCA_045133555.1 Oscillospiraceae bacterium | reverse complement strand
ATTGCTTTCGGCAATATCACAAAGTACGCCGAATTCAATATCTACTGCGACCCACATGCCGCAAAGATCGTTTTTGATGCAAACTTGCCGCAGACGGTCATCCCGCTGGATACCACCCATCAGATCGTACTGTCGATGGATGAGATCGACCGGCTCACCCGCACCAGAAGTATGAAAAGCGGATGGCTGCGCCAGATCCTTGTCAAAAACCATGAGACCAATCTCGCACAGGGCGAAGCCGGCTGTATCCTGCACGATGCCACCGCTGTGCTTGCCGCATTGTTCCCAAGCATATTCGAGTACAAGGCTGCAGCAATCGCCGCCGTTACCGAAGGAGAACACATCGGACAGACCGTCTTATCCGAAGGTTCTGTCCATACCGTCACACAAACCGCAGACCGTAAAGCCGTCATAGAATATCTGGCTTTGGCTGCACAGTAGAAAGGATCTATATGGAAATCATCTTATCATTACAAAAAGAATTTCAGTTAAAACCGAATATTGCCGACAATATCGTGCGCTTGATCGATGAGGGAAATACCATTCCGTTCATCGCACGTTACCGTAAAGAGCAGACCGACTCGATGGATGACCAGACATTGCGTGATTTTTCCGAACGTCTGACCTATCTGCGCAATCTCGAAAAACGCAAGGAGGAGGTCATCACCTCCATTACCGCACAGGAAAAGATGACCGATGAACTCGCAGCTGCCATCGAAAAAGCTGCTACCTTAGCAGCCTTGGAGGACATCTACCGTCCGTATCGCCCCAAACGCCGCACCCGTGCATCCATTGCGGCAGAGCGCGGTCTTACCCCGCTTGCCGAAGGATTAAAAGCAGCCGCATCGAACTTCGATCCGTTATCCGAAGCAGCCAGATACATTGATCCGGAAAAAGAGATCAATACCGCAGAAGAAGCGCTGCAGGGTGCTATGGATATCTTGGCCGAGGAGATTTCGGATTCCGCATCCATCCGTCAGGAGCTGCGTAAGTTCTTGGTTCGCTCTGCCACCATCGTCACCAAAGCCATTAACGATGACCCGGTATACCGTATGTATGCCGATTATAACGAGCCGATCTTAAAAATCGCAAATCACCGTATTCTTGCGATCGACCGCGGCGAGAAAAACGGTGCATTAAAAGTCACCATTGAGGCTGAAGTGCCGACTGCGGAACGCATCATTGCACAGAGCATTCTGCCGAAAAAGGAAAATGCCTGTACCGAATACCTCAAGCAGACCGTTTCAGACAGCTATTCCCGTCTGCTGTTCCCGTCGCTTGAGCGTGAGCTGCGAGGTACCCTGACCGAGCGTGCCTGCACCGACTCCATCAAGGTATTCGCAGAAAACTTAAAGCAGCTGCTGATGCAGCCGCCGCTGAAAGACAAGATCGTCTTAGGCTTAGACCCTGGCTTTGCACACGGCTGTAAATGTGCGGTAGTCGATATCCACGGAAACGTCTTAGACACCGGCGTTATCTATCCGACCCCGCCGCGTGCCAACATCGCAGAAGCAAAACGCCGTGTACTTGCGATGATCAAAAAGCATAAAGTCACCGCCATTGCCATCGGCAACGGCACCGCATCCCGCGAGACCGAACAGTTTGCGGCGGAATTGTTGAAAGAGAACAACTTAAAAATCGGCTATATGATCATCTCGGAGGCGGGCGCATCCGTTTACTCCGCATCCAAACTTGCCGCTGCGGAATTCCCGGATTACGATGCCAACCTGCGCAGTGCGGTCTCCATCGCCCGCAGAATGCAGGATCCGCTGGCAGAATTGATCAAAATCGATCCGAAAGCGATCGGCGTCGGACAGTATCAGCACGATATGCCGCCAAAACAGCTTGACGAGGCACTCGGCGGTGTCGTTGAGGACTGCGTCAATACCGTCGGTGTAGACTTAAACACCGCATCTGAGACCCTGCTTACCTATATCGCAGGTATCGGCCCTGCGGTTGCGAAAAACATCGTTACCTTCCGTAAAGAAAACGGCGGCTTTACCAACCGCAAACAGCTGCTCAAAGTAAGCAAGCTCGGTCCGAAAGCATTCACCCAATGTGCCGGTTTCTTACGCGTTTCCGGATCGGATAACGTGTTCGACAATACCGGTGTTCATCCGGAATCCTACGATGCGGCAAAACAGCTGCTGACC
>JBGUUN010000180.1:0-4542 GCA_045133555.1 Oscillospiraceae bacterium | reverse complement strand
GTTGCAGAGAGGAATGCCTCTACCGCTTTGTCCGCATCGCCGGAAACACCGCCGAACAGACGGATGCCTGCCTGTGCCAATGCATTCTGTGCACCGCCGCCGATGCCGCCGCAGATCAAAACATCCACGTCAAATGCTCTTAAGAAGGTCGCCAATGCGCCGTGGCCGGAGCCGTTTGTATTCATGACCATCGAATGGATCACTTTGCCGTCTGCAACTTCATACAGTTTGAACTGCTCGGTATGTCCGAAATGCTGGAAGATCTGTCCGTTATCGTAAGTTACTGCAATTTTCATAATCCTTCTCCTTACTATTTCCCTAATTTTTTTAGGGTTATTACAACTATATTATACTACAAAAAAATCAAAATGTCAAGGAATGGGCAAAGCGACGAAAATTTTGCCGCTATCTTGTATAAATCGACCATTGACCTTGTTGGTATCGGATGTTATACTAAAGTCACAGTAAAAAATCCTATGAAAAGGAGATCAGAATATGAAGCGATATGATAAAGATCATTTATCCAATATTTCTTTTCCGATCGGCGGTATCGGTGCCGGCAGTATCGGTCTGGCAGGCAACGGTGCTTTGATCGACTGGGAGATCAAAAACCGTCCCAACCGTATGAGCATCAATCCGTTTTCCGGCTTTGCGATCAAGACCGAGGATGAGGAAAAGGTACTTGATATGCGTGTGCTGCAGGGAGATGTGGACCGCTATTTTATGGGCGGTATGTTCCTGCACGACTACGGATACGGTCCGCCAAACATCTCGATGGCAGGCTTAAAGCATTTTTCGGATACCACCTTTGAAGGCTGTTATCCTATGGCGAAAGTAAACTTTGACGATCCGGATTTTGCCGGTCATGTGACCCTTTCCGCGTTCAACCCGTTTATTCCGAGCAATGCGTATGACAGCTCGCTGCCGTGCGGTATTTACCGTTATACCATAGAGAATACCTCCGACCGTACCTTGAGCTATACCGTCGGATGCCATATCAGCAACCCGTTTGACACAGCCAGCGTCAACCGTTATGAGAAAAACGGTGATATCTCGATGATGAAGCTCACCGCGCTGACCGACAAAAACGATCCGAAATACGGTGAATTTGTGGTTTCGACCGATGCAGAGGATGTGGCATATCAGGAGTATTGGTATCGCGGCACCTGGTTTGACGGTCTGACTATGTTCATCAATGATTTTGGCAGCTTCGGACCGGTCAAAAACCGCCATTACGATAAACCGCAAAGCGATGGCAAGGACAATACGCTGCTGACCGCTAAGGTCACCCTTGCACCGGGCGAGAAGAAAACGATCCCGTTTATCTTTAGCTGGTATGTGCCGAATGTGGTGAAATACTGGGGCGATCAGACCGAGATCAAACAGTGGAAGAACTATTATGCGACGGTGTTCGATTCGGCATCGGCTGTGGCATCCTATGTATGGGAAAATCTGGAGCGCCTGAGTGCGGATACCGAGCGGTTTACCAAAGCGCTGTCCGATTCCACCTTGCCGGAGCCGGTATTGGATGCGATCCAGGGCAACCTTGCGATCATCAAATCCACCACCTGTCTGCGTTTGGAGGATGGCTCTTTCTACGGTTGGGAGGGTTCCAACCAGACGGTCGGAAGCTGTGAGGGCAACTGTCAGCACGTTTGGGGCTATGTCTATGCGCTGGCATATCTGTTCCCGAAACTGGAAAAGAGTGTCCGCGAGTACGAACTGCACTGCAATCTGGAAGAAAACGGCCTGATGCATTTCCGCACCATGCTGCCGCTGGGCGAGAGCAAGATGGATTTCCGCTCCTGCGTGGACGGTCAGATGGGTACGGTCATGCGTATTTACCGTGAGTGGATGCTCTCGGGCGATACCGCATGGCTGGAAAAAAACTGGGCGCTTATTAAAAAATGTATCGCATACGCATGGGAGCCGACCAACACCGATTTATGGGACCCGGATAAAACCGGTGTCATCACCGGCAGACAGCATCATACGCTGGATGTTGAGCTGTTCGGTGCAAACGCATGGCTGACCGGCTTCTATCTGGGCGGTCTGGAAGCAGGTATCGAGATGGCAAAAGCGATGGGCGATACTGCGGCTGCAAACGAATATGCGGAAGTGTTGTCTCGCGGCAAGGCAGCCGTTGATGCCTTGTTTGATGAGAAGCTTGGCTACTATGTACAGCAGGTGGATGTTACCGACCGGAGCGTTTTAGACCGTTTCCCGGGTGCGGAGGAATACTACTGGGATACCGAGAATGAACAGCTCAAATATCAGATGGAAAACGGCTGCGGCATCGATCAGGTGCTGGCAGACTATCATACCGGCTTAAACGGACTGGCACCGGTATTTGATCAAAAGCACCGTAAAGCGGCACTTGAGAGCATTTACCGCAATAACTTTGTCAGTATGCGGGAGCATCACAATCCTTGCCGTGTATTTGCCTGCAACGGTGAGAAGGGTGTGGTCATGTTCAAATTCCCTGCCGGTGTTCAGAAACCGCAGATCCCGATCCCGTATGCAGAGGAGTGTATGACCGGCTTTGAGTATGCGGTCGCTTGTCAGATGCTGCAGGTCGGCATGGAAGATGAGGCGGTTAAGATCTATGCTGCGATCCGTGAGCGTTATGACGGAGCGAAGCGCAATCCGTGGGTCGAGATCGAATGCGGTGCAAGCTACTCCCGTGCAATGGCATCCTATTCCTACCTGCCGATCTACAGCGGCTTTGTATGCGACCTGCCGCATAAGACGGTCGGATTCAAGCCGATGGGCGAGGGCAGCTATTTCTGGTCGCTTGACGGCGCATGGGGCGTTGTGGAATACACCGACCGTCAGATGGAGATCAAGGTACTGTACGGCGAGTTGTCGCTTGAACAGATCGTGCATCCGTATGAGACGGTATCTGCTGTAACCTGCGGAAAAGAAGCGGTGGATTATACCGTCAAAGGAGATATGCTCAAAGGTGCATTCAACCTTTGCGCGGGCGATGCGGTGACGGTATTTGCATAATTATAGCGAGATTGTGTCCAAAGGATAAATTATTTTGCATTTTTCGAAAATCGGCAAAAAATGTGATATAATGATACCGTAAGATATTTTCGGCGGTATTTTGCCGGGGAAAATGAGAGGAGAGACAACAATGGGACTTATTAAAGCAGCCGTCGGTGCATTCACCGGAAGCATGGCAGACCAGTGGAAGGAATTTTTCTATTGTGAATCTCTGCCGAAAGAGGTGCTGGTTACCAAAGGCAGAAAACGTATAAACGGAAGATCGTCCAATACCAAAGCGAGTGACAATATCATCACCGGAGGCTCCGGCATTGCCGTAGCAGACGGTCAGTGTATGATGATCGTTGAGCAGGGCAAGGTCGTGGAATTCTGCGCCGAGCCGGGCGAATACACCTTCGATGCATCCAGCGAGCCGAGCATCTTCACCGGTAACCTCGATGACAGCTTAATGGCGACCTTCAATCAGATGGTAAAACGCTTTACCTACGGCGGCGACACCGCTAAGGATCAGCGTATCTATTATTTCAACACCAAAGAAGTGGTCGACAATAAATTCGGCACCAAAAATCCGGTACCGTTTCGCGTGGTAGACCGCAACATCAATCTGGATATCGACGTATCGCTGCGCTGCTCGGGTGTTTATTCCTACCGCATCAGCGACCCGATGTTATTCTACATCAATGTCTGCGGCAATGTGGTGGATACCTATTACCGCTCCGAGCTGGAAAATCAGTTGAAAATCGAATTTATCAGCGCATTACAGCCGGCATTTGCGACCCTTTCCGAAAAAGGTCTGCGTCCGAATGAGATCATCGCGCACAACACCGATTTAGAGGAGGCAATGCGGGAGCAGCTTTCTCAGAAATGGGGCGAGATGCGCGGCTTATCGGTGGTCAGCGTTGCTTTGGGCAGCGTTACCCTGCCGCCGGAAGATGCGGAGCTGATCAAGCAGGCACAGCGTACCGCTATGATGCGTGACCCGAATATGGCTGCGGCTACTTTAGTGGATGCGCAGAGTGAGTCGATGCGTGCGGCTGCGAAGAATTCCGCAGGTGCGCCGATCGGCTTTATGGGCATGAATATGGCTGCAAACGCAGGCGGCATGAATGCGGCTGATTTATTTGCAATGGGTCAGCAGCAAAAAGTACAGGCTCCTGCAGCAGCACCGGCAGGTGATACCTGGAAGTGCAGCTGCGGCTACCATGCATCCGGCAATTTCTGCGGTCAGTGCGGCAGCAAGAAACCTGCGGCAGACGGTTGGAAATGCCCGCAGTGCGGCAGCAATGTGACCGGCAATTTCTGTCCGGAATGCGGCTGTAAGAAACCTGTGGATGACAGCTGGGTCTGCAGCTGCGGCAATCTCAACAAGGGTAAATTCTGCACCGCTTGCGGCAGCAAAAAACCGGAAGCGGCACCGGTATACCGCTGTGATAAATGCGGCTATGAGCCGGCAGATCCGAAAAATCCGCCGAAGTTCTGTCCGCAGTGCGGCGATCCGTTTAATGCATCCGATATCCGATAACGTATCGATCG
>JBGUUN010000179.1:0-2587 GCA_045133555.1 Oscillospiraceae bacterium | reverse complement strand
AGTAAGCTTAAACCAAATAAGCTGACCGTTTTCTGATCCGATACACGGCGACAGGTCAAGATCGATCCGCCGCCTGCGCCAACGGATCTTGCCGCTTCCATAACATCTTCGCTGCAGCCCTGATTGACTACCGCAAGAATCAGCGCATGTTTATTTTCAGACATAAACCACTCATCCTTTCCGACATTTTCTTTCGTCTCAACGCTGTCTACCATATTCAGCAGCAGTCGGTTCATACCGGTGACCGGCACCGTAAAGCAGATACCGCTGCCCGGTTTTCCCGGCATACCCAGATGCAGTCTGGTATACAATAACTTCATCATACGCATCACCGAGGATTTCGGCATGAAGCTCATCATCAGATGCTTCTCCGAGCTGCACAAACCTAAAATCTCTAAAATCTCACTCGGTGCCGTGCCGGTTGCACGGAACAAATACTGTAACGGAATGCCCTCCTGACAGAAAACAGAAGCCGCATGCTCCGCCACTTCATCGTCCGCAATCAAAAATAAGGCACGAATCGGTTCTTTTTTGTGTTCACCCATATTAAAAATCCTCCTTGAGCTCAACGATGTTATCGCTGTCTTCCGGCAGAATATTCGTCATAGTACCCGACATCTTCCTGATGCGGATGTTATAAACAATACCCATGATCTGGATCGCGATCAGCGGGGTCAGCGCTACTAAGGAAACCACACCGAACGCATCGGTCATGACATTGCCGCCCAATGCTTCACATACACCGATGCAAAGCGGCAGCAGGAAGGTGGATGTCATAGGACCCGAAGCAACACCGCCCGAGTCAAATGCGATACCGACAAAGATCTTCGGCACCATACGCGACATGAGAAGCGCTACAATATAGCCCGGAATAACAATATACTGGATCGGGAAACCGATCAAAATACGCAGCATCGCCAGACCGATACTGATCGCAACACCGATCGATAAACAAAGGTTCATCGCTTTTTCCGACACACTGCCTTCGGTGACGCTATGTACCTGACGGTTTAAGATCTGGATCGCAGGCTCCGCCTTGACGATAAAGTAACCGATCAGCATACCGACCGGAACCAGCAGCCATCTCTGCCAGCCGGTGCCAAGCTCACGTCCCAAAAGCGTACCCACCGGCGCAAAACCGACGTTAACGCCGCACAAGAACATGACCAGACCCAGATAGGTGTAGACAAAGCCGACGATCACACGCAAAACCTGCACCTTCGTGTAACGCTTACGCAGCAGCTGGAATACGAAAAATACACCGACGAGTGGGAAAATGGAGGTCGCTACTTCAGCAAAATAATGCGGCAGACCGGATGCAAATACCCAGAATACATCCGACATCAATTCAGCTTCGACCAGCTCCTGCGGTGCATACGAAGCACCGTCCGGCTGATAGAAGATACCCAGCAGCATGACCGCTAAGATCGGGCCGACACTCGAAAGTGCAACCAGACCGAAGCTGTCGTTGACCGCTTCCTTATCGCTTCGGATCGCACAAAGACCGACACCCATCGCCATGATGAACGGTACGGTGACCGGACCGGTGGTAACACCGCCCGAGTCGAATGCGACCGCAATAAAATCCTTCGGAACGAAATACGAAAAGATCAAAACCAGAATATACAGACCAATCAGTAAAATCGACAGATCGATCTTAAAGATGATACGGGCAGCGGCAAGTGCCAGAAAGATACCGACACCGATCGCAACCGTCCAGATCAATACGGCATTTGGCACCGACGGCACCTGATTGGATAGTACCGCAAGATCCGGCTCTGCAACGGTGATCAAAATACCCATCAAAAGTGCAACGCCCAAGATCAAAATCACTTTCTTCGACTTGGAAAGCTCGATACCGATACCCTCTCCCAAGGGGCTCATCGACATCTCGGTACCCAGCTGGAACATCGCCATACCCAAGGTCAGCAAGATCGCACCCACAAAGAATACCACGATGTTGCCCGTTCCCATCGGAACGATGAAGATACTCAATGCCAGAACGATCGCCGTGATCGGCCAGACCTGCGAGATCGATTCCAACATCTTCTCTTTTAAGTGTTTATACATGACAACCTCCTTTTTCATAAATTCCGTACATACATATTTATTATACCATACCCAACCGTACTTTTCAACGATTCGAGCAGTTAATAAACGGTAAATTTTCCTGCCGCCAGGGTACCCCCGTGGGCGTAGCGCAGGGAGTTTGTACACCGCAGATGGCCGCGAGCAAAGCTCGCTATTGTCTTGGCGTTTGAAGTTCGCGTTGCGAACTTCTGCAGCCGCAGTCGCCGCTTGATAAAAGTGAAAATGTAGGGGCTGTTGCTTGCAGCAGCCCGCGCTGCGGATACGCACGCTCTGCGTGGCTCGGGTACCGCCTGATGCAAATACATACGCCGCAAGCCATGTAGGGCGGGGGCTTGTCCCCCGCCGCCGGAGTGCTATGCAAGCATAATCTGTAGTGCTCATTGCATTCGCGCAAAACAAAAAAGGACGGTAAAAACCGTCCTCTTAATTTCATTTATAGTGCGTGGACAAAGCCTTAAGGCCGCCGGACAATAGCAGGCTATGCCTGCGTCCCTCT
>JBGUUN010000178.1:0-5002 GCA_045133555.1 Oscillospiraceae bacterium | reverse complement strand
TCTTATATGCGGCATTGTTTGTACTTTGTCTGTTTTGTGTTCTGCGTGTACTGGATTATCGCATCTTAACCGCAGTTGTGGCAGTTATTCTGTTATTATTTGACCGCAAGCTGTTTGCCAAGGTGGATTACGGTCTGCTGTTTACCTTTTTGGCGTTCTTTATCTTTGTCGGAAATCTGACCCGCATCGAGGTCATTTCGCTCTGGCTGTCCGGACTTTTACAGAAAGCGCCGTTTGCCATCAGCGTTATCTGCAGTCAGGTCATCTCCAATGTACCGGCGGCAATGCTGCTTGCGGGATTTACCGATGCGGCCAAGGAACTGCTGCTGGGTGTCAATGTCGGCGGTCTGGGTACCTTGATCGCATCGTTGGCAAGCTTAATTTCTTTTGGTCAGTACAATAAAATGGAAGGGGCTAAAGGCGGCAAATACCTGCTTTGGTTTACCGGCATCAATCTGGCATTTCTTGCAGTGCTCTGTGTATTATCCGCATTTCTGATCTAAAGCGCAAAGTTTACAATATATTATCCGTAACTTCACGTAATTTTTAAGGGCGTAAGGTAGACAAATTGCAGTTTTTCTGCTATAATGTTATGGATGTCATTTTGCAAACCAATACATAAGGAGATATAAACATGAAAATGAAACGCTTTTTTGCTGCAATGCTTGCAATCACCGCTATGGCTATGACCGGCTGCGGCGCAAATAAAGTCGAGAACACCGAGGGTGTTAAATTTACCGCGACTCCGTCCAAAGATCAGATCACCGTTAAAATCGAAGGCGGTGCAAAACAGGAGCTGGATCTTCTGATTTCCGCAAAATTATACGATCCGAGCTTAATGCAGATCGCAGACTATAACTTTGACGGTTACAACGATATCGCATTCCCGTCCAACTACAACGACAAGAACACCATCTATCAGCTTTGGGTATACGATGCTGCTTTAGGTGAATTTGTTGAGTACAAAGGCTTCGGTGATTTCTATAACCCGACTCTGGATGCAGAGAAAAAACAGATCCATACCGTTGCATACACCGATCCGGTAACCACCTCCACCGGTGTACTGGAATGGCGTGACGGCGCATTTGTTACCGTTGCTATGACCACCAAGACCCAGGACGGTCAGGGCAGCTGGGTCATCACCGAGTTTGCTTATAACGAGGAAACCAAGACCCTGGACCTTGTAAAAGCTAAAACCGAACCGGTTGAAGGCTATGAGGAGATCGTCGCTTCTCAGGAATAAGAAGTTTTAACAGCAGACCGTTTTTCGGTCTGCTGTTTTTGCTTGCATTTTGAGCTTTTTTCTGGTATGCTATAAGTAACAGATTTATAAAATGCGGGAGACCGCATAGAAGAAGGGGAAAATAAAATGAAAACATTTCGATTTGCAATCATGGGTGCGGGCGGTATTGCCCATCAATTCTGCGATGCGGTAAGACGCATCGAGGGTGCTGAGGTTTGTGCGGTTGCCTCCAAATCTATGGAGCGTGCAAAAACATTTGCGGAAAAAGAAGGTATTGCGGCATGTTTTGACTGTTACGAGCAGATGCTTGATGCCGTAAAACCGGATGCGGTTTATGTGGCTACCACCCATAACTTCCACTATGAGAATGTGAAGATGGTATTAAGCAAAGGCATCCCGGTGCTGTGCGAGAAACCGTTTGTGTTAAATTCCGCAGATGCAAAAGAACTGTTTGCGCTCGCAAAGGAGAAAAATGTTCTGCTAATGGAGGCAATGTGGTCGAGATTCCTGCCGCAGATCCAAAAAGCAAAAGAATGGATCGAATCCGGTGCGATCGGTACGCTGCGCATGGGACACTGTGTGGTCGGCTTCAAAGGCGAAAGAAATCCGGATAACCGCGTGTTCTCTCCGAAACTGGCCGGCGGTGCCATCTATGATATCGGCGTTTATGCCATCGAATTGATGACCTATCTGGTCGATCAGCCGCTTTGCGATAAACAGGTCATGATCCTTCCGGCATGGACCGGCGTAGACGCCTCCAATGTCATTGCACTCAAATTCGAGACCTGCACCGCGGCACTGCAGACTACCGTTATGGCTTCTCCGCGCCAGGAATTGACCCTGACCGGTGATGACGGTTATATTGTGATCCCGAACAGCAATGTCGGCAACGAAGCTTACTTATATAAAAACGGCGAACTCATCGAGCATTTCAAACAGCCGTATGGAAACGGATTCACCTTTGAGACCGCAGATTTCATTCGCTGTGTCAAAGAGGGCAAACTCGAGAATGAGACCGTTCCGGCATCTGCTACCATTCAGTGTGCCGAGATCTTCGATCTGGGCAATCCGCAGATGGCAGGTCCGGAAAGATGAATTTTCCACAAGCGTACCTGTTTGCGTTTTTTGCGGGCGAAAACTATCCCGACGGAGAGCAGATCTATTTCGGAATCTCCAAAGACGGTCTGTTCTGGGATGACTTAAATGCAAATCAGCCGGTACTTTACTCCAATGTCGGCGAATGCGGTGCGCGCGATCCGTTTTTGATTCGCGGCAAGGATAAGTTTTATCTGATTGCCACCGACTTAAAGATCCACGGAAATTACGATTGGGATCGTGCGGTCAAACGCGGCAGTCATAAGATCCTGCGATGGGAATCGGATGACTTGCTGCATTGGTCGGATGTGACTGCGGTGGAGATTGCCGTGTCGGATGCGGGCTGCACCTGGGCACCGGAGGCGATCTATGACAAAGAGCGGGATGCGTTTTTGATGTACTGGGCTTCCACTTCCGCTGCCGACGGATATGCAAAACAGCGCTGCTATGCGGCGTATACCAAGGATTTTCTGACCTTTGAGGCACCGTTTGTCTATCACGAGCAGGAAAGCCATATCATCGATATGACCATTTTTGAAAAAGACGGCGATTATTACCGCTTCTACGGTTCGGACCGCGTGATGACGGTCTGGGGCGATGTGGTCAAAGGAAATCTGATGGCAGCCCCTGCGGATATCCGTTCTAATCTGCAAGAGGTTTTGCCGCGTGCGGAAGGTCCGATCTGCTATTCGCTGCAAGACGGCAGAGTATGCCTGCTTGCCGACGGATTGGGGATGGGGTATCATCCGGCAGTTACGGAGGATTTGTCGGGCGGCAGATTTGTCCCGCTTGCCAAAGAGCAATATCGGATGCCGACCCGCGCCAGACATGGCGGTATTCTTGGGATTACGGCAGAAGAATATCGGGCTTTGCGGGAATACTACACCGATTTGAAACCGCGGTGTAACGAACAGTTATAAGAAGAAATCAAGTAAAAGAGGTATCACAATGGAATTATGTATCATGGGCATGGGTTATATCGGCATCCCGACGGCGGTGCTGTTTGCAAAACGCGGTGTTAAAGTCACCGGTGTAGAGCCGCGAGCGTCGGTGGTGGAACGCCTTTCCAAAGGCATTGCAACCATCGAGGAGCCGGGCATTGAGGATGCGATCCGCGAAACGGTCGGTAACGGCAGCTTTACCGTTTCCCAAACACCGGTTTCGGCAGATGCTTATATCATTGCGGTACCGACCCCGTTTTGCGATGACGAATACAGAAGCTGCGATTTAAGCATCGTTTTGTCGGCTTGCCGCAGCATTCTGCCGTATGTCAAAAAGGGCAGTGTTGTCATTGTGGAATCTACCATCGCACCGACCTCCACCGATCTGCAGATCGCGCCGATCTTTGAAGAAGCGGGATTCACCGTCGGTGAGGATATCTTCTTGGCACATTGCCCGGAGCGCGTTTTCCCGGGTCAGATTTTATATGAACTGGTGCACAATAACCGTGTGGTCGGCGGTGTGACCCCGCAGTGTGCGAAGAAAGCGGCTGAAGTTTACCGTGCTGTCGTAGAAGGCGAGATCATCGAGACCACCGCAAAGGTTGCCGAGATGAGCAAATGCATGGAAAACACCTATCGTGACATCAACATTGCGATCGTCAACGAGCTTGCCAAAGTCTGCCATACTTTGGATATCGATACGCTCGAGGTCATCCGCATTGCAAATATGCATCCGCGTGTCAATATGCTGACCCCTGGTCCGGGTGTCGGCGGTCACTGTCTGGCGATCGATCCGTATTTTATCTACGCAAAAGCACCCAAACAGGCAAAACTCATCAAGCTTGCCCGCGATATCAACAACAGCATGCCGGAATTCGTCTGTGAGCGCGTCAAAGAACTCATCGGCACCGCACCGGCAACCGTTGCCGCATACGGTGTGACCTTTAAGGCAAATGTCGATGATATCCGCGAAAGCCCGGCGATCGAGGTTATTGAGCTGCTGGAAAAGGAAGGCTATACCGTACGCATCTGCGATCCGCACGTCAAAGATGACCGCTATTTTGGGTTGTATGAGGCGGCAGAGGGTGCCGATCTTGCTTTGATGCTGGTGGATCACACCGAATTCAAACAAATGGATTATACCAGACTTGCAGAGAAGCTGCACCGCAAACAGCTTTTTGATACCCGCGGTTTTGTCCCGCAGGTGGATGGTCTGGTGGTCAAGCATTATTGATGCTCTGATATAGACTGCAATTTATCCAAAGAACATTTAAATTTTATGTGAATTTCAAGCAAAACATCTTGTAAACACCTCTCAGAGTATTGTACAATGAAATTACAGACGATGGAATTTTATTGTAGGATACGGGAGGTGTTTTTTTGTTATGAGAAAATGGTTAACGTTTTTGATTGTACTTATGTTGGTCGGTTCGATGCTAATCGGCTGTAAAACGAATCAGATTCCGGATTTGGAGCAGGTATCCGCCCAATCAGTAGAGTGGACGCAAAGTCGGGTAAAGGGTCATACCTTTGAAGAAATCAGAAAAGCATGGGGAATTTATGACGATTCAGATCGCGAAGGTCTTCTTTGGGAACTGAAAACGGACAATAAGGAATATATCCGTTTGGTGTTTGATGAAAATGATGTATGTGTGTCTGCAGATATAATCACTTTTGAGGAACTACTATCGTATTATAGCTCTTTGCTAATGGGCAAGCCTGT
>JBGUUN010000177.1:0-1530 GCA_045133555.1 Oscillospiraceae bacterium | reverse complement strand
ACGGATCTCTCCCTTGCGGGCGAGGATTACAAGGTCAATAAAATCGTCTGTTTTGTATGCGATGCATCCGAACCGCTGACCGATTTCATTCAGGTCAAGCATTATGATGTCGGTTTTTTGCTGATTCTTCTGTATACGGAGAACCAAAAACTGATCGCCGAATGCATGGACTATGTGGACACGGTAAAGGACTCGTTTGAGGAAATCGAGCTTCGTACACCGTATTCTGCAGTGTTGGGACTGCCGATCATCCAAAGCCGGTACACCCTGACCTCCCCGGAATATCCCGCAAGTCCTGTTTATTATATTCGTACAGCAGAGCAGCTGCTGTCACCCAAAATCAATACAGACGCATCCGTCTCCCTGTACTGCGCATCTGACAGGGACGAAATCGCCAAAGCGACTGCCGCAGGAGCGTTGGACAGTGAATCCATGAATGCTGATATGTTTGTACCTTGTACCGTCTTTTCGGATGTCAAGTGGTACATTCTGCGTGTCAGCGGCGAAATCGCCGGATATCTGCGTGCGGAGTGCGGCTATGCAAACATTTACGACATCGGATGGCTTTATGTTGAGCCGCGGTTTCGTGGTCACGGCTATGCCTGCGATCTTGTCATGTATTTTTCAAGAGATCTGTTTGCAAGCGGAGCCGTTCCGCATTACGGATATGCGATATCCGCAAGTTCCGCCCATGTCGCGGAGAAATGCGGGTATGTCTGTGATCAAACCCAACTTCATAACTACAGGCTTCTGCCAAAACCATAGGAAAGGAATCCAACATGAAAATTCTGTTCCAAGGTGACTCCATCACCGATACCGGCCGCAACACAGATCGCGGCAGTCTTCTGAACATCGGTCAGGGCTACGCCATGCTCTGTGCGGCGACCCTTGCGGCAAAATACCCGAACATGTTCTCCTTCACCAACCTCGGCATCAGCGGCAACCGCATTGTCGATGTCTACGCACGCATCAAGGCGGACTGCTGGAATCATCATCCAGATGTGCTGTCGATTCTGATCGGTGTCAACGATGTCTGGCACGAAGTCGGATCTCAAAACGGCGTAGACGCTGACCGCTTCTACCGCGTTTACAAAATGCTGGTCGAGGACACCAAAAAGGCGCTTCCCGATGTCCGTATGATTTTAATGGAACCGTTTGTATTGAACTGCGGTGCGACAGCGGGCAACTGGGACTATTTCAAGTCCGAAACTGCACTTCGTGCAGAGGCAGTCAAGAACATCGCCGACGAGTGCGGACAGATTTTCCTGCCGCTTCAAACGATGTTTGACGATGCATGTTCTCTTGCTCCCGCGGAATACTGGATCGGTGACGGTGTTCATCCGACGGTAGCCGGTCATAAGCTGATTGCAGATGCGTGGATGCGGACATTTGAAGAAAAGATTCTGATCAAGTGATACAAAACAGACAGGCGATACAGTTTTCGATGCTGTATCGCCTGTTTTTATGTACTTGTCAGATCAAAGTGCACAGGAAATGCGGTTTTCGCCTGCTGTAAGGTTCTGCTGTGTT
>JBGUUN010000176.1:0-5018 GCA_045133555.1 Oscillospiraceae bacterium | reverse complement strand
CGGATGACAGGACTTGAACCTGCACAGCCTCGCGACCATTAGAACCTGAATCTAACGCGTCTGCCTATTCCGCCACATCCGCATATTAACTTGAGCTCTCGCTCAACAGTAGCTATTATAGCATATTCTTCTTCGCTTGTCAACACCTTTTTTAAAAATTTTCTCCTTTGCTGAAAAATGTCGGGAATTCGGATAAAAAAGGCGAGAGTTGCACAAACTCCCGCCCGATCGTTTATTTATTTCGCTAAATTCGCTCCGACAAAGCCGATGCTCTCGAAATCCTTCGGATTATGACGCACGATATAATCGATGTACGAGTCCACCAGCTGCGCGGTAAACAGATAGCCGCTGGCGTTTAAGTGTCCGTACAGGAAGAATTTCTCCTCGAAACGCTTATCATATACCGGACCGTAACGGTACAGGTCGATCACATACGCATTCTCAAAACCTTCCGCCAGAGCGTATAAGCCCTCGATCATGGCAAATGTTTTGTCGTCACGCTGCGGGGTCGCGGTATTCGGGAAGGTCACAAAGAAAAACTTTGCGTCCGGGCTGATCTCTTTGTAGCGCGATACGATCGCCGCATAATGGCCCAGGAAACTGTCCTTGTTGTTGCGGTAGTCGGTAAAATCCACGTCCGCAATGCTGCCGATGGCACCGCCCATATTATAGATATCGTTGACACCCAGCGCAATGACATATGCCTGGCAGGCCTTTTCCTTGTCCCAATAGCCCATTTCCTCGGCAAAGGATTCCATGTACGCCTTTGCGGTCATGCCGCCTTTGGAGAAGGTATAGGCTTTGAGGCCGTTTTTGCGGGCGATATAGTTGCCCCATGCGTAGTCGAAGATATCGTAGCCGCGGCGGTTGCCGTCGGATTCGTAACGCTCGAATTCGCCGGAAGCAAGACTGTCGCCGATGAAGCCGATGGTGCGGAATACCGAAGTATGGCTGTAGCCGTCCACCAGACGGTCCAGCGGTTTTTCATTTTCCGGATATAAGTAGTTTTCCCAATTCATGATAGTTCCCCTTTCGATCAAAGGATCCCCGAAAGCAGGATCCGGATTCCGAGCAGCAGGTACACACCCGGTACCAACCACTTCTGTTTTGCGATCAAACGCTGTACTGCGGGCATCGATGCGATCGCTTTGGCACAAATGCACCAAAGTCCGATCATGACGGTGAAGATCAGCACCGTCCATACCGTCTGCATTGCGTCAAGGCTTGCAAAAAGCGGCAGGTAGATGCCGATGTTATCCGCACCGTTTGCGACGGTTATCGCAGCGACCGGCAGGATGCCGACCGCGGATTTTATCTCATCGGCTTTGGCAAAAAGCGCACGGATGCTAAGAAAGATCGGGATCAGTCCCAGCCAGCACAGATACCGGTTTTCAAACAGCTTTAACCCAAGTGCACCGCAGACCGAAACAGCGGTCAAAAGGGCGGTGCCGAGATATTGTCCCAGAACCACCGCCAAACGCTGCTTTGCCATCTTTGCGGCGGTAAAGCAGAGCATCAGCACAAAGATATCGTCGATATTGGTGGAGATGAATGCCAATACGGCGGTGACAAACAGCATAAGCGGGCGGTTCCTTTCAAGGTCATTACCTTTATTATACATCCGAATCGGAAAATTTACAAGGGGATACTGCGTTGCATTTTTTACTTCTTTCTGCTATAATAAGCAGGTAAAGGAGTTGATGTCCATGTTATGGCTTTATATTCTGCTTGCGGTTTTGCTTTTGCTGGCAGCGGCTGCGGCACTCATTATGATATACTGTTTTCGCCGTGCGTTTTACACCCGTCATCGGATCACCGATGACACGAACGATTTTGCGCTTCCGGCAGGGGAGGAGTATCTCCCGTATCATCCGATGCTGCTTTCCTGGATGAAAAAGACCCAGGCGCTGCCGTACAAAGCCTATTCCATCCGTTCGTTTGACGGACTGCGCTTATGCGCCAAATACTACGAATTTGCGTCGGGTGCACCGATCGAGATTCTTTTCCACGGCTATCGCGGTACCGCAAAACGCGATATGTCGGGTGCGGTGCAGCGCTGCGCGGCACTCGGACACAGTGCGTTTATCGTAGACCAGCGTGCGATCATGAAAAGCGAGGGCCATGTCATTACCTTCGGCATCAACGAGAGCAAGGACTGTCTGCGCTGGATCGATTTTATCATCGAGACCTTCGGTAAGGATACCGTGATCTTTCTAAGCGGCATCTCGATGGGTGCGGCTACGGTGCTGATGGCGGCGGGCAAAGAGCTGCCGGAGAATGTCATCGGTGTGCTTGCCGACAGCGGCTATACCACCGCAAAAGAGATGATCCAAAAGACCATCGCCGAGATGGGTCTGCCGGCAAAGCTTGCCTATCCGTTTGTAAAATGCGGTGCAAGGCTGTTCGGACGGTTTGACTTAGAGGAGGACAGCCCGCTGGAAGCGGTAAAACGCATCAAGATCCCGGTGATCTTCACCCACTGCGAGGGAGATCGCTTTGTGCCGTGTGAGATGTCAAGACGGATGTACGCTGCCTGCAATGCACCGAAGATCTTAAATATCGTGCCGGGCGGTGCGCACGGAATGCCGTATCCGGTGGACGAAGAAAAGTATATCGAAGCGGTGAAGGAATATGTGGCCCTTTGCCATGCCAATCGAAAGAAATAAGAAAATCCCGCGTTTTGACACGCGGGACTTTTTTTGGCAAAAAAAGGATCCCGTGAAAATAAGATCACGGGATCAAAGGTGGGTACACATATGCATAACACCACAACACTAAAAGGAGTACAAAAAATGTACAACAACACAACACATATATATTATAGCACATCGCAAACGGTTTTGCAAGTTTTTTCGGAAAATAAAAAAGTTCCGTGATATAAAATCACGGAACCGTTTGGGAGGCACAACAAGTACCAACCATGAACAACAACGTATCTATTATAGCATACATCGCATCAAAATACAAGCGGAAACAAAAAAGAACTCCCGCACCGAAGGTGCGGAAGCCTTTCATCCGCTGTGCCCACCACTTGTCAATTTGAAAGGAGAAAAGAAGACAAACACAGCATGATTATTATAACATATCCGACCCCAAAAAGCAACCCCCATGCATTTTGCAACACATGGGGATGTAACCATTTTAAGCCGCGTTAAGGAGGTCACGGCTCATTTACATTATAACATACCAAAGGCGTTAATGCAAGATGTCAGTCCAAAAAGGGCTCTAACATCCGCAGTTCTTCCTCTACCAGACAGTTAGGGAAGGCAGGGTCGGCAAGGTGGTCGATACAGTAAGTAATATCAAACCAGCGCACCTCGGAAACCTCCTCTTTCTGCAGAGAAAACGCTTTTGGGTCGGCTTTGAGCAGATAAACGGTGGATACCTGACGGTCATGGAATTCCTTGCCGTAAAACACAGCATCCATATGAATGGTGCGCTTGCCGCAGTCGATCAGATCTTCTGCGTCAGCGGTAATGCCGAGTTCTTCGGAAAGCTCGCGCAATGCGGAGTCGATGACTTCATCGCCCGCCGGGATATGTCCGGCACTCGAGATATCATAGCAGCCCGGATAGGAATCTTTATTGTCGCTGCGCTTTTGCAGCAGCAGTTCATGCCCTGTGCCGTTTTTTCGGGTCAACCATACATGCGCGGTGCGGTGCGGGATGCCGTTTTGATGGGCGAAGGTGCGTTCGACGGTTTCACCGGTCGGAGCACCGGAAGCATCCACGATATCAAGATATTCTGCCATCAGCCTACGATGACCTCGCCTTTTGCATTTTCATCGTCGAAGATGAGCTCGCCGACTTCCGGTACGTTGATCTTACCGCTGTACGGATTCTTGATGCTGATGACCGGGGAGGTGATGCTTGCCTCGACCTCGGAGCGCTCGAATGCGAAGTCTGCGCCCTCCATCTTGCAGTTGATGAGTTTTAAGCCCTTGCAGTAGCAAAGCGGCTGGGTACCGGAGATGATGCAGTTTTCAAAGGTGACATTCTCGCAGTACCATGCCAGGTATTCGCCCTTGACGGTGGAGTTTCTGACCACGATGTTTTTCGCGTGCCAGAATGCATCCTTGGTATCCAGTACGCAGTTATCCAATACGGCGTTTTCGACATACTGGAAGGAGTATTTGCCTTTGAAGGTCAGGTTACGAAATTCCAGGTTCTTAGTCTGGAACATAAAATACTCGCCGTTTGCAATACAGTGATCCATTTTGATATTCTTGGAAAACCAGCCGAATTCCGGCGAGATGATATCACAATGCTCTAAGGTGATATCGGAACATTCGCGCAGAGCCTTGATACCGTGCAGGTCGGTGTGACGAATCGCAATATCGGCAGAATACCAGAGTGCGGCACGGCACAGCTCGGTCATCTCACTCGATTCGATGGTGAGTTTATCGTCATGCCAGAACGGATAGCGCAGATTGAAAAAACAGTCTTTTACGGTAATATCCTTGCCTTCTTTGAATGCACTCTCACCGTCTGCCGGTCCGTCAAAGCTGCAATGCTCGACCAAAATGCCGTTTGCACCGTACAGTGCGCGCTCCTCATCGAAAGTCTGATCTTTATATACTTTTATACACATGGGAATCTCTCCTCATATTATATTTTTTTTATATTATACCATTTACGGGTAGATTTGGCAAGCATTAACGCTCGGAAAAACTTGTATTATGGTACAAAAAAAGCCCCCGCAGTAAGGAAAACCGCGGGGGAATGTCTTTCAAGATGAAAAACAAAGCATGTACAACCACCTATATTATACTATTTTATCTTCGGAATGTCAAGCGCAGAGATAAAAAATCCACCTTGCATTTTGTCCGCTTGATTTGATTTTTTTCACAAAGAAAAGTATGGGAATTTATACAAAATCAATATATACAAGCGAAGAAAAATATGCTATAATAGAGTTGCAAGCAAGAAACCACTTCAAGCGCTTTAGCAGAAAGGAACGGGTGAGTCCAATGCAGAGTGAAACCGAACAATTTCATATTCCCCATTCTGCTGCGGGAC
>JBGUUN010000175.1:0-2387 GCA_045133555.1 Oscillospiraceae bacterium | reverse complement strand
AGACGGAAAACCGTATTTTGTCGTAAAGGACAGCGATAATGTCCAGATTATTGAGAAAGTTGCATCGATGATAGGCAATGCCGATCTGACACAGAAAGCGGAAGAACTGGCAAACCGCAGTGGTACATATGATATCCGCGATAAGGTCTACACCTTCAAAAACGGTAATGCGCTGTTTCTCGGTTACGGTGCGCAGGCGATTGCGTTCTATCTGCGCGATATGAAGGATGACTATGGCATCATTCCCGTACCGAAGTATGATGAAGCGCAGACGGAATATATCACCGTCGGCAATCCGTATGTTCCTGCTTATATCGGTATTCCGATGAATAACGAGCGCGGGGAGATGAACGGCGTCATTCTGAACACGATGGGTTATATTTCCCGCCGTGATGTTCAGCCGCTCATCAGCGATGTCATGCTCAAAGGGAAAGCCGCGCGTGACGAAGCGTCTCATAAAATGCTCGATCTGATCTATAGTGATATCTATCTGGATCTGAACTGCAGCTATGACTTTGGCGGTTCGTTTATTCTCCTTCGAGATATCACGATGGGCAAAAAAGAAAATTTCGTTTCACAGTGGGAGAAGATGGAAAAGAAAGCCAACAACGCACTTGAAAAGGTGTATGAACAGTATTTATCGCTGGATTCGTGACAGGAACTCTCATGATGCGATAGGAGATCAAACAGATGCAATACAAAACGGAACAATTTGAATCCATGCCGTATCTTCTGCGGCTGCCGGACGGTTACCGCGAGATCGGTCGATATCCGCTGCTTTTGTTTCTGCACGGTGCGGGAACGCGCGGAGAAAATCTTCAAATGCTGCAAGAAAATCCTTTTTTCAGGATCACAAATGCCTATGAAAATTTCCCGTTTCTGACAGCGGCTCCGCAATGTCGGGCGAATGAATCTTGGTTTGACCGCTTTGTCAGCCTGATCGCATTTGCCGAACAGATGGCCATACGGCCGGATGTTGATTCCCAACGGGTTTATCTGATCGGTGCAAGTATGGGCGGATACGGAACATGGCAGCTTGCCATGAGCCGTCCCGATCTGTTTGCTGCCATTATTCCGATCTGCGGCGGCGGTATGTACTGGAATGCGGCACGGCTGAAAAATGTACCCGTCCGCGCATTCCACGGAAAACGCGATTCCACGGTATGTATTGAGGAATCCGAAAAAATGGTGGAAGCCGTCAGTCGCGCGGGCGGAGATGCCCAACTGACAGTTTATCCTGAAAACGGACATGATGCATGGACGGATACCTATCAAAATCCGGATGTGTTTGCCTGGCTTCTGACCAAGCGGAAAACTGTTGACGGATAAATGATCACGAAAACCTGATAATGGAGCCATGTTATGAATTATCATCTCTATATCGCCGCCTGTGACGAGCATGGCGGTATCCTGCACTATCGTCTCGGTGAAAACGGGATTCCTGTTTTTTGTGACAGCATCCCGCTTCCGCGCCCGATGTATCTCTGTCTGAACGGTTCGCAGATGCATGTCCTTCTAAGGGCACCGTGGAATGGGAATCAGAACAGCGCACTTTGTACACTGGACATCATACCCGACGGAAGTCTGCAAGGTTCCTCTGACTATCGCAATACGGAGGGAATTGTAGCCTGCCACTTATCTGCTGTCGAGGATATGGTCTATACCGCAAATTATCTTTCCGGCAGTCTGACACGGCTTTCTCTGACCTCATCGGACATTCAAACGGTCACGCATACCGGGCACAGTGTCCATCCGACACGGCAGACCGAAGCGCATACGCATTACATCGCACCGATTCCGAATACCGAATATCTTGCGGCAGTTGATCTTGGAGAAGATCGGATTTATGTATATGATCTCAAGCTGCATCTGATATCCTATGTAACGATGCCGGAAGGATGCGGTCCGAGACACCTTGCCTGGTCGGAGGACGGTCGGTATGCGTACTGTTCGTGTGAGTTATCATCGGAAATTGCTGTTTTGACCTATGAAGATGGCTCGTTTACGTATCATGAACGGTATTCTACATTACCTTTGGGTATTCGTGCGGAGGACTGTTCCAACACCGCATCTGCGATCCGTTGTTTGGGGGACATTGTCGCTGTGTCCAACCGCGGACACGATTCGGTTGTGTTCTACCGCCGAACAGAGGATGGCGGGCTGCAGGTGATCGGTTTTGTTCCCGTGGGAGGACAGTCTCCAAGGGATTTTGATCTGGTCGGGAATTTTCTGATCTGTACCAATGAAAAATCGAATACTGTTACCGTTTTTCGACTTCACATCGGAGAGGACGGCTTTTCCGCTGTCATGTGTGCGGAAATATGTGATGTTCCGTCTCCTTTGTGTGTCATGGCGTGTTCTGTATGTTAATATGTAAATCAATGCGT
>JBGUUN010000174.1:0-13061 GCA_045133555.1 Oscillospiraceae bacterium | reverse complement strand
AGATTGCATCCGACGGTGAGGTGCTGGTCAATCTGGCTTCGGCAGAATACGCGAAATGCGTGACCAAATACCGAAAGCCGACCGATCGGATGATCAGCTGCATCTTTGCCGAGCGGGAAGGGGATAAGCTGATCGAAAAAGGTGTCTATGTGAAGATGGCGCGCGGTGAGATGGTGCGTTTTCTGGCGGAACGAAATGCAATGACACCGCAGGTGATGAAAGAATTCGACCGTCTGGATTACCGATTCAGCGAAGCGGATTCTACCGAGGAAAAATATGTATTTATTCGCAGTAATGTGAAAAAATAGGGGGGAAATACTATGGACAAATATTTTGTAGGTTATGTAACACTGCGTTCGATCACCGCTGTGACCGATATGCAGGCAAAGAAGCTGACCCATCTGAATCTGGCGTTTGCGCCGATGAAAGACGGAGAGACCGCAATGGTATTGGATGAGCGTCAGTTAAACGAAATCGCACGACTGCGCAGAGCAAATCCAAAGCTTGCAATCTTGGTTTCCACCGGCGGCGGCGGTGACCGCGGTCACGGTGAAGCAACTTCCACTCCGGAGGGATTGGATAAGCTGACCGCTTCCACCATCGCTCTGGTTGAAAAGTATGATCTTGACGGCATCGACTGTGACTGGGAATTCCCGGGGGATACCGGCATCATCGAGGAGAAGTATCAGCATACCGCGCTGTTTGCAGATTATCGTAAGAAACTGGATGCACTCTCCGAAAAGACCGGTAAGAAATACTGGCTGACCACCGCAGCGGGAGCAGGTGAGTGGTACTTAAACCGCACGGAAATCGATAAGAGCCACGAATATCTTGACTTTGTCAATCTGATGACCTATGATTCCGACACGGATTCTTATATCGCAGGCCATCACACCCATCTGTATGAGTCCAAAGCACCGGGCTGCCCGCGCATCCAGAGTGCGGATCATAATATTAAGATCATGGTGGAGGCTGGTGTGCCGATCGAGAAGATTTTGATCGGTGTGGCTTTTTATTCGCACCGTTGGGATAAGGTTCCGGATGTCAACCATGGCTTATATCAGGAGACCCCGTACAAGAATATGTTCGGTCCGAGTTATACCGAGATCATGCTCAAATACGAGGATCAGATGGGTTATACCAAGTATTGGGATGCGGATGCCTGTGCGCCGTATTTGTATAACGGTGAGACCTTCATTTCCTACGATGACCCGCAGTCGGTACGCTTAAAATGCCGCTATGCGTTGGAGCATAATATGGCAGGTGCGTTTTATTGGGTGCATGACTGTGATGCGGGCAGCGTGCTGTTCGATACGATCTATGATACGTTAAATCTCGGATAACAGTAAACTCCCCGCCGAACGGCGGGGAGTTTTGAATCTTAAAAGTTCCTTAAGATTCAGCTTGAGCTGTTGCTTTTTTTATTTTGTTTATGCTATAATGGAATAAAAAGGAGGATATTCATGAATAAGACATTTCAGCGCCTAATTTGTTTTCTTCTGGCTTCGGTTGTGACGTTTGGAGTGGTCGGATGTCAAAAAAGTTATTACGAGCAATGGCAGAAGGAACAGGAGAAACTTTTAAAGAGTCAGGCACAAATATGGGCTTATGGCGGTGAATATCAAACGATAAAGCGTATTGTGACATATTATAATTCATATTACGATCCGGACGTGACCTTGGTGGAGTTCAAAGAAAGTGAGATGAGCTTTGAACAGTTTTGTACAAAACTTCAGGGGTCTATGATGAGCGGTACAGGACCTGACCTTGTTTTGACTACCGGAGCCGAATTATTTTCCGATTTCAATAAATCGATTCGTGCCGGTGCGTTTGCACCGCTGGATGATATTATTTCCGGATGGGATGAAACGGACTATTATCCGCAAATTGTTGAGGGATGTCGTCACAGCGATGGGAAAATATATTATCTTCCGTTGAGTGTACAGCATCAGGTGATTTTGACCACACAGGAGAATATGGATCGATACGGATTAACGGCAGATGATTTTCGGAATTATGAGGAATACACTGCGCTGACACTGAAAATTTGGGAGCAGTACAAGCCCGGAGAAAATGCATATGCAGATAAGGGAACACCACGGCTTATTTCGATGATACCAACGCTGTTGGATTATGATGCAGGAAAAACTTCATTGTGCACCGAGCAAACGCAAAATTTATTAACCGATTGGTGTGAGATCAACCGTCTGCAAAAAGAACATCACATGAAATGGAGCAATCTGTGGTTAGAAGGTGACGAATATATTATATCGCAAGCTGGTATGCAGGGCAAGGAAATCCTGGAAGGGGAACAGGTGTTTTGTACCGACATTTTGGAGGGTATTGGTATTTATGACGTAGAAAACGGCCAGTATATAGATATGACTGAAGAGCAGATGGCAAATTTGATTTGCTATCCTCTGCGAAATACGCAGAATCAAGCGGTTGCAAGGGTATTCGGTTATGTGGCTGTTCCGGCAGAGTGTAAGAATCGGGATACAATCGGACAATTTATCAAAGTGATGCTGTTTGATCCGGATTGTGTTAATCATCAGATGTTTGGGATTTCAAGGTATCATACCGAGAAAACGATTGAGGATAGAATTCCTTCTTTGGCGTCATATGTAAATGACATTATGGAGGCGCCGGTTTATCTTTATCATTGGAACAGCATATCTGAAAATTTGGAAGCACAGATTCGCTTGGAATCGGAAAAAGAAAATCCGGATTATACCGATTTAGAGCAGCAAATCAATGTATATCTCTCCGAATAATAAAAAACCGCCGTGGATTTCTCCACGGCGGTGATTATTTGGATGGAAAGATTGACAATTAAGCCAGTCTTGCTTTCAGTGCATCCAGTTCAGCACGCAGCTCTTTCGGCAGTCTGTCGCCAACGAACTGTGCGTAGAAGCTTTCGATGCCTTCAGCCTCTTCTTTCCACAGATCTTTATCTACGGTCAGCAGGCCTTTTAAGGTCTCGAAGTCGATACCGGAACCTTCGACGTTCAGGTCTTCCGGCAGCGGCTCGTAACCGATAGCGGTCTCTACTGCATCAACTTCGCCTTCGCAGCGTTTGATGATCCAGTCAAGAACACGCATGTTGTCGCCGAAGCCCGGCCAGATGAAGTTGCCTTCATCGTCGGTTCTGAACCAGTTAACGTTGAAGATTTTCGGAGCGTTCTCGCCCAGTTTAACACCCATATCGATCCAGTGCTGGAAGTAGTCACCAACATGGTAACCGATGAACGGACGCATAGCCATCGGGTCACGACGAACAACACCAACAGCGCCGGTAGCAGCAGCGGTGGTCTCGGAAGCCATGATGGAGCCTACGAAGGTACCGTGATTCCAGTTGAAGGACTGGTATACCAGCGGAGCGGTTTTAGCACGACGGCCGCCGAATACGATAGCAGTTACCGGAACACCCTGTTTAGAGTTGAACTCGGAGCTGATGCACGGGCAGTTAACAGCCGGAGCGGTGAAACGGGAGTTCGGATGAGCACCGGTAGCGGTAGCTTCTTTGCCGTTCCACGGCTGGCCTAACCAGTCGATAGCATTTTCCGGCGGGTTCTTGTCCAGTTTCTCCCACCAAACAGTGTTGTCCTCTAAGTTGTGAACAACGTTGGTGAAGATGGTGCCTTTACGGGTGGAAGCCAGTGCGTTCGGGTTGGATTTCTCATTGGTACCCGGTGCTACGCCGAAGAAGCCGTTCTCCGGGTTGATAGCCCACAGTTTGCCGTCCTCACCCTGACGTAACCAAGCAATATCGTCACCTACGCAGTATACTTTGTAACCTTTGTCCAGGTATTCCTGCGGCGGGATGAGCATTGCGAGGTTGGTTTTACCACATGCAGACGGGAATGCAGCGGTAACATATTTAACTTCGCCGTTCGGTTTCTCGATGCCTAAGATTAACATATGCTCAGCCATCCAGCCTTCCTGTTTACCCTGGTAGGAAGCGATACGCAGAGCGAAGCATTTTTTACCTAACAGTACGTTGCCGCCGTAACCGGAGTTGATGGACCAGATGGTGTTGTCTTCCGGGAAGTGGCAGATATACAGTTTCTCTTTGTCGATGTCAGCTTTGGAGTGTAAGCCACGAACGAAGTCGTTGGACTCATCACCGAAGTTGTCTAAAACAGCCTGACCCATTCTGGTCATGATGTCCATGTTCAGTACAACGTAGATGGAGTCGGTCAGCTCGATACCAACTTTTGCAAGCGGGGAACCGATCGGACCCATGGAGTACGGGATAACGTACATGGTACGGCCAGCCATAACGCCGTCAAACATTGCGCCTACTTTAGAATAAGCTTCTTTCGGATCCATCCAGTAGTTTAACGGACCTGCGTCTTCCTCTTTGCGGGTGCAGATGAAGGTACGGTCTTCAACACGAGCAACGTCGGATTTTTTGGTGCGGTGCAGGTAGCAGCCCGGGAGTTTCTCTTCGTTTAATTTGGTTAATTCGCCGGTAGCGCAAGCCTCAGCTCTTAAAGCCTCTAACTGCTCATCGGAACCATCGATCCAAACAACTTTCTCCGGTTTGGTCAGTGCAACCATCTCATCAATCCATTTTAAAATGTTCGGATTGTTGGTGTAATTTGCCATGAGTATTATCTCCTTTTTTCGATATTGGGAAAGGGATCGTAAACGACCTGAATTTCAATTTCCCTCATTATCATTATACGGAATTTTCGCGCAATTGTCAAGCCATATTTTCAGTTTCTTGCAAGATTCATAGATTAAGCATGGTTTTTTCACCATCTGTTTATGCTTACGACATGGTCGGATCATATTTGCACCCGAAGGTTGAATTTCTTTTCGAATATGGTATAATAGAGTAGGATAATAAAAGAAAGAGGGATATCATGATCCGTATTTTTGTCGATTTCGAAATGAACAAAATTTATAAAAAAGATCCGGCGAGAAATAAGCTGCACAGCGAGATCATTCAGATAGGTGCGGTGAAGATGAACGACCGGTATCAGGTGATCGATCGTTTTTCCTTGCTGGTAAAACCCGAACATCACAGCATCGTGGTAAAAAACGTATATGAGCTGACCGGTATTTCGATGGCGGACTTAAAGGATGCCCCGCTTTTGGCAGATGCGATGCAGCAGTTTATGGATTGGGTCGGAAGCGAGGAGCATGTCAAGTGGTATGCATGGAGCGATTCTGACCGCGCTCAGCTTGTGCGTGAATGCACATTTAAAGGAATATGGGATGACAGATGCAAGAAAACCTTCCGTCGCTGGGTGGACTTTCAGCGCGTATTCTCGCGTCTGATCGGACTGCATCAGGTGATCTCTTTGGACAGAGCGCTCGGATGCGTGGAAGAACAGGTTGAGGGCAAACGACATGATGCCTGCTTTGATGCCGAAAACTGCGCGAGATTGATGGAGCTTGCATTTGACCGTGAGGAATTTTTAAGGCGTACCGAGTACTTAAAGATCATTGTCAGAGAGCCGGTACGAGAGACTTTTACCATCGGCAGCGGTGCGATGGGATCGAAACTGGATGCGCTTTTGGCACAGTTAAAAGAAGCGGAGAAGCAAGAGGTACATAGTTAAATAAAAAAAGAATGGAGAGCTTGCCTCCATTCTTTTTGTTTTATTCTGCTTTACGTTTTCTGGATAAGAACAGGCAGACGGTCATAACAAGCGGGAATGCGATTGCGACCGCAAGACCGGTTTTCAGTGCTCCGAGTTCACCGAGTGCCGCAGAAGCATCCGAGATGATGCCGACCAAGCCCGGACCTGCCGCACATCCGAGGTCACCGCCGAGCGCCAACAACGCAAACAGCATACCGCCGCTTCTTGGAAACCATTCCGCCGCAAGGCTGAAAGTACCCGGCCACATCGATGCGACAGCAATGCCGCAAAGCGCACAGCCGATCAGGCTGATAAACGGGGACGGGGAGAGGATGGTCAGTAGGTAACAGAATACACAGAATGCCGCAGAGATGAGCAGACGGTAAAGGATCGGTGTTTTGATGTTCTTGCGCGCACCTGCCAGTCGGGTCAAGCCCATGAGTACCGAGAATGCCATCGGACCTGCAAGATCGCCGATCGTTTTGTTGATCTCAAGACCTATCTGTGCAAAGTAGGAGGACCACTGTGCGATCGCCTGTTCGGATGCACCTGCGCAGAGCATTAACAGCATCAGCAGCCAGAATACCGGTTTTTTGAACAGTTCCAGCATGGAACCGCCTTCTTCTCCGGTCAATGGGAAAAGCGGTACGACCGAGAATGCGAAGATGCCGACAAGCGGAATGATCGCCCAAAGTGCCGGTAAGAGCTGCCAGCTCGGTACGAGTGCCAGATAGACGGTGGACAGCAGGATGACCACAACGCAGCCCCAACAGTAGAAGGAATGTAAAAGGCTCATTGCCGCCGCTTTTTCGTCGCCCGGCAGAGATTCGATGATCGGACTGATGATGACCTCAAGCAGACCGCCGCCGATCGCATTGATAACGGTAGCAATGACCAATCCGAGATAAGCAGGAAGCACGAACGGGAAAATAGAGAATCCGAGCAGGCCGACCAGTGCAAGCGAATGAGCCAGCAGCATCAGGATACGCGGATTGACCTTTTCTACGATCCTTGCACCGATGAAGTCTACAATGATCTGGGTGGTGAAGTTGATGACGGTCAGCATACCGATCTGCGTCAGCGAGATGTGAAACTGCTCATGGAATGCCGCAAATAAAAGCGGCGGCAGCATAACGATGATCGCCTGGGTGAAATAGCCGTTATAGCAGGCAAGTGCCGTGCATTTGGTGCTTTTCAGATTCATATAAACCTCCTAAAAAAGGCAAGGATATCATATCCTTGCCTTTTATTACAGCGAATTAAGCTCTGGATTTTTTAGCTTCGATATCAGCTAAAGCATCTTTACGGGAGAGATTGATTCTGCCTTTGTCGTCGATCTCGATGATCTTGACTAAAACTTCGTCGCCGATGTTTACAGCGTCTTCAACCTTCTCAACGCGATGTTTGTCCAGTTTGGAGATGTGGATCAAGCCCTCTTTGCCCGGAGCGAACTCAACGAATGCGCCGAAGTTCATGATGCGGGTAACGCGGCCTTTGTAGATCGCACCGATCTCCGGTACCATTGCGATACCTTCAACGATAGCACGAGCACGTCTTACGTTATCCATAACGGTGCCCATGATAACTACCTTACCGTCATCATCGATGTCGATGGTAACTTCGCAGTCAGCACAGATCTTCTGGATAACTTTACCGCCGGAGCCGATAACCTCACGGATCTTGTCAACAGCGATGTTCAGCTGGCATACTTTCGGTGCGCAAGCGCAAACTTCAGCACGCGGCTGAGCAATTGCTTTTGCCATGATCTCGTCTAAGATATAGAAACGAGCTTTCTCGGTTTTCTCGAATGCTTCACGGATGATGTCCATGGTCAGACCGTCAACTTTGATGTCTACCTGGATTGCGGTGATACCTTTGTGGGTACCGCCAACTTTGAAGTCCATATCGCCGTAGAAGTCCTCTAAGCCCTGGATATCAACCATGGTCTCGAAGGAACCGTCTTCTTTGGTGATCAGACCGCAGGAGATACCTGCAACCGGAGCTTTGATCGGAACACCAGCATCCATTAAGGACAGGGTGGAACCGCAGATAGAGCCCTGAGAGGTAGAACCGTTAGAAGAGAGAACCTCGGATACAACACGGATGGAGTACGGGAACTCATCAACGCTCGGCAGAACCGGAACCAGTGCACGCTCAGCTAAAGCACCGTGACCGATCTCACGACGGCCCGGGCCTCTGCTCGGACGGGTCTCACCGACAGAGTAGGACGGGAAGTTGTAGTGATGCATGTAGCGTTTTTCTTCGTTCTCGTCGATGCTGTCAAGTAACTGTACGTCTTTTAAGGAACCTAAAGTGGTGATGGACAGAACCTGAGTCTGACCGCGGGTGAATAAACCGGAACCGTGAACGCGCGGTAATAAAGCAACCTCAGCAGCCAGCGGACGGATCTCGTTCATGCCACGGCCGTCAACACGTTTGCCTTCGAACAGCCAGTTACGAACGATCTTCTTCTGCAGTTTGTACATGCACTCGTTCAGTTTCGCCTCGGAATCCGGATATTTCTCGCCCAGCTCAGCCATAACTTTAGCGTAGATCGGCTGTAAACGCTCGTCGCGAACGGTCTTGTCATCGGTATCTAAAGCCAGTTTGGTATCTTCTTCAGCTAATTCGCAAACAGCCTCGAACATATCGTGCGGCAGTTCCTGAGACTCAAAGGTGAATTTCGGTTTGCCGATCTCATCTTTGATCATCTGGATGAAGGAAACCATTTTCTTGATCTCAACGTGACCGGTCTCGATTGCTTTGAGCATGGTCTCATTGTCAACTTCGTTTGCGCCTGCTTCGATCATAACGATCTTTTCCATAGAACCTGCAACGGTTAAGTCCAGATCGGATTTTGCACGCTGATCTTTGGTCGGGTTGATCACGATCTCGCCGTCAACCAAGCCAACGGAAACGCCTGCGATCGGGCCGTTCCACGGAATATCGGAGATGGAGATTGCAATAGAGGTACCGACTAAACCTGCGATCTCCGGAGAGTTGTCGATGTCGGTGGACAGTACGGTCATAACGACGGATACGTCATTGCGCATATCTTTCGGGAACAGCGGACGGATCGGACGGTCAACCACACGGGAAGTTAAAATAGCGTTCTCGGTCGGACGGCCTTCACGTTTCAAGAAGGAGCCCGGGATTTTACCTACCGAGTAGAGTTTCTCTTCGTAGTCAACGGAGAGCGGGAAGAAGTCAACGCCTTCACGCGGAGCAGCGGAAGCGGTAACGTTTACCATTACGACGGTTTCGCCGTAGGTAACCCAACAGGAGCCATTGGACAGCTCGCAGGTTTTGCCGGTTTCAACTTTGAACGGACGACCTGCAAAGGTAGTTTCAAAAATGCGATGGTTTTCGAACATAGCAATATTCCTTTCCTGATTGAATCTTTGCGATACCGGTCCGGAATGTGCGATGCATTTAGCACACTTTCAAATACAAAGTGTCCTTTGTGCTTGAAGCTATGCTAATGTTACACGCACAGTGATAAGCGGATCCCGGTATACGCGAAAAAGGCAAGGCAAAACCTCTTTCGTTGATTTGCCCTGCCTGCGAGTTCAAAAAAATTATTTTCTTAAGCCCAGTTTCTCAACGATTGCACGGTAGCGCTCGATGTCCTTTTTAGCTAAGTAAGCTAACAGGTTTCTTCTGTGACCAACCATTTTTAACAGACCGCGACGGGAGTGATGGTCGTGCGGATGTGCTTTGAAATGAGCCTGCAGCTCGTTGATGCGAGCAGTCAGTACAGCGATCTGTACTTCCGGAGAACCGGTGTCGCCTTCGTGCATTTTGTAAGCTGCGATGATTTCGTTTTTCTGTTCTTTTCTCATCATGATACATTCACCTCATTAAATTATTTCGGATGTCGTAGCAAAGGGAAGGGAATTTCCTTCAAAACAGTGTTCAAACTGTCGGATGCATCAAAGCATCTATAAGGCTTACACCCATAGCCACGGCAAGCATTAATAAGTATAGCATACCGGCATAAAAAAGTAAAGAGGTTTTTTCAAAAAAATCAAAATTTTCTGTCTTGCACAGGAAAAGCAAAAGTTTTAATGAAAGTTTTGCTTTATCTCTTGACAAAAGCCGTAAAATGCGTTATTATAGACTTGTAGAGTTCTCTGTAATGAGATCAAATATGCGGACTTCTTGTCATTTTCTGTCGTTTCTTTGCATGCGGGTTGGCTCTTTCGGGCCACCCCGGGTGCGAAGATAGAAAAGTGATAAGTTTGATAGGATCGGTACGGTTTTTCGTACCGATTTTTTTGTTTGTTCACAAGAATTTACAAAATTGCAAAGAAATGCCATACCGTTACCGATTATAATAAAGTATAGTTTTATATGAGGGAGAAGATCTATGACGATCAAAGCTATTTTATTCGATCTTGACGGTACCTTGCTTCCGATGGTGCAGGAGCAGTTTATCGCCGCATATTTCGGAGAGCTGGTCAAAAAACTCATGCCGTACGGGTTTGATAAGGATGCCCTGATCGGCGGTATCTGGAGCGGTACCAAAGCGATGGTAAAAAATGACGGCAGCGTGATCAATGAAAAACGCTTCTGGGATGACTTTACCGGTCTGTTCGGTGAGAAAGCGAAAACAGCGAAACCGCTGCTGGATGACTTCTATGCAAATGAGTTCCAAAGAGCGGCATCCTCCTGCGGATTTGATCCGGATGCAAAACCGGTGATCGATGCGCTCAAGAAGGCGGGGTACCGTCTGATCTTGGCGACCAATCCGATTTTTCCTGCGGTTGCGACCTTAAGTCGAATTTCCTGGGCGGGATTGTCCGCTTCGGATTTTGAGCATATCACCACCTATGAAAACGCACATTACTGCAAACCGAATCCGGCATACTATAAGGAAATCTTATCGGAATGCGGTCTTGCACCGGAGGAGTGTCTGATGGTCGGTAATGATGTGGATGAGGATATGATCGCAAAAGAACTGGGAATGCAGGTGTTCCTGCTGCCGCGCTGTCTGATCAATAAAGGTCAGAAAGACATTTCGGAATATCCAAGCGGTGATCTGAAGGACCTGATGGCATATCTTGCGGGATGATCCCACTTGAAAGAGATATAAAAGTATAGTATAATACGGATATCGGTCCATACCGATGTCAGTCACGGCGCTGCCGTGAGGAAAGGAGCAGCTATGAGCATTCGAGTTGGTATTTACGGATACGGCAACTTAGGCAGAGGCGTTGAGTTTGCCGTTGCACAGAATCCGGATATGGAATTGGTGGCAGTATTCACCAGACGCGCACCGGAAACGGTGAAAACCGCTTTGGGCAAAGTGAAGGTATATCATGCTGACGATGCGATCAAGATGAAAGACGAGATCGACGTTATGGTGCTTTGCGGCGGCAGTGCGACCGATCTGCCGAAGCAGACTGCAGAGCTCGCACAGTATTTTAATGTTGTGGACAGCTTTGATACCCACGCAAAGATCCCGGAGCATTTCGAGAAGGTCGATGCTGCGGCGAAAGAGGCAGGCAAGATCGCAATGATCTCGGTCGGTTGGGATCCGGGTCTGTTTTCCTTAAACCGTGCCTATGCGGAAGCGGTTTTACCGGAAGGCAAGAATGAGACTTTCTGGGGCAAGGGCGTCAGCCAGGGTCATTCCGATGCGATCCGCCGTATAGAAGGCGTACAGGATGCCAAACAGTACACCGTTCCGATCGATGCGGCACTCCAAGCGGTAAGAAGCGGCGAGATGCCGGAGTTATCCACCCGCGAGAAGCACACCCGTGAATGTTATGTTGTAGCAAAAGAGGGTGCGGATAAAGCGGCAATAGAACGAGAGATCGTGACCATGCCGAACTATTTTGCGGATTATGACACCACTGTCAACTTTATTTCCCAGGAAACGTTGAAAGAGGAGCATGCGGGTATCCCGCACGGCGGCTTTGTGATCCGCAGCGGCAAGACCGGTAAAGACAAGGAAAATACCCATGTGATCGAGTTTTCCTTAAAACTGGACTCCAATCCGGAATTTACCGCATCTGTACTGGTTGCATACGCAAGAGCGGCATACCGCATGGCTTGCGAAGGCATGAAAGGCTGCAAGACGGTATTGGATGTTCCGCCGGCTTACTTATCCCCGAAATCCGGTGCACAGCTTCGCAAAGAATTATTATAATAAGAAAGCTCCGTTTGACGATAAAGTCAGACGGAGTTTTTTGTAAAAGCACTTGACTTTACCATTACGTCATGCTTTATAATGATACTGTAATAAGCCATGTGGTTTTGAAAGGAGTAAAATAAATGGAATCAAAATGGATCAGCCAAGTATCAAAGCAGTATCATATTTCGGCAAGAACATTGCGCTACTATGAGCAGTTGGGATTGATCACGCCGGAACGCAATGAAGATAATTCTTATAGGACTTACAGCGAAGAAACACTATGTACGCTGCATCAAATTATTGTTTTGCGCAAATTGAGAATTCCGTTGAAACAGATTGCGGAGATTCTCAAAAGTGATAGTGCCAAAGCAGCCATCGAGATATTTGAAGAGAATCTATCTAAAATCGAGGCGGAGATTACGGCATTATCTACGATTCGAGATGTTATTCAAGCGCTGATTGATCGTTTGATGCCGGAAGATGCACGATTTATGCTTGCGGATGAGGAAGCTTTGTTTGAAATCGTCGATTCGCTTACAATAGATAGGCCGCAGCCAAAGGAGGAAAAGAATATGGAAAAATTGGAGCAGGCAAATGAGGAGTTGAACCAACTTACGGAAAGAAGCATTCGCTATATCTATATACCGCCCGCAACGGTAGCATCAGCGCATTTTTACGGTGACGGCGCAGAGGAGCGTACCGGCGAGATGATCGATACATTTGCAAGATCGATCGGTTTATGTAATCTCTATCCGGCCTCCCGTCATTTTGGCTTTAACTGGCCGGATCCGGTAGATGAAACCGGCACGCACGGATACGAGCGTTGGATCACAATTCCGGATGATTTGACTGTTCCGAGTCCTTTGGTAAAAAAGAGATTTGATGGCGGATTATTTGCGGCGCATATGATACCGATGGGAGCGTTTGAGGAATGGGGACCGTTTTTTGGCTGTGTAAGTGAAAGCAAGAATTATGAGATTGATATTTCTGAGCACGGAAACGGTTATCACAGCGGTCTGTTTGAGGAACATTTGAATTGGATCAATTACCACACCGATCCGAACTATCAGGATGAACGTATTCAGTTGGATCTGTTGATCGCCGTGAAAGAAAAATAAATGTACCCCCGTATTTTTTGATACGGGGGTACATTATTAGAAGAGGAGGTAGGAATATTTACCGCGACTATCGAATCCCTCCACCCGATCAAAAAAGAAAAACGACCCACAAATGTGGATCGTTTTTCTTTGGCGGAGAAGGAGGGATTCGAACCCTCGATGGGGTATTAGCCCATACACGAGTTCCAGTCGTGCGCCATAAACCGGACT
>JBGUUN010000173.1:0-3616 GCA_045133555.1 Oscillospiraceae bacterium | reverse complement strand
GCAATGACACCTCTCCCAAAGGGAGAGGCTTGGTTTTCTTGTTACCACACCTGGCGGTGTCTCATCGCCGGCGGGATTTTACTTTTATGCTTGCGTGCGGTGCTTCAAGGAAAAAGGGCTGACCGTTTCGGTCAGCCCTTCAAATGACTATTTACTACAAAATCGGATTTTTTGATGTGATCTTCATAGGCTGCCGTTATGCTTTTCTTATACACCCTTCCGATCGGGATCATGCGTCCGCCTTTGAGTTCGATCTCATGACTACGGATCGCTTCGATATTTCGCACATTGACGGCAAAGCCTTTATGACATCTGACAAATCCGTATGCGGCCAATTTCTCACAGATCAAGCCCAATCGCATTCCGCATACGATCACATCATTTGCAGTATTCAATCTGCAAAGCCATTCATCTGCCTCGATAAATTCCACCTTTGCGATCATGACATACTGCGTCTTTCCCTTATAGGTCACACGAAAAACGCCTCGTTGGTGCGTTACCTCAATCACTTTTACCTCCTTCGTACAAGCAGGCAAAAAGCTGCCTGCTTATGAAAGCGTAACACCTCTGACAGATCCTCTTGATTTTGCAACTCTAAAAATCAACATTTCTTCGATTCCCCTTTCCTTCTGGATTTTACAACATTATAGCACTTTCGCTCTCAAAAAGTCAATGAAAAGTCATAAACAACCGGCGTGGCGCCGGTGCCTCCTCGCTGAAGGTCTTTTCGCCGTTCTCGGCCGGCGGCATAGCCGCCTATTGTCTGGCGGTCTGCAACCTTTGCACTCGAGTGAAAGCCACATTGCTTGCGGCGGGATTTATCTCCCAAGGACACCAAACCATCCGTACCGCAAGCACGGTATCAACTATCCACTTGCACCGGATCGGGGGAATAATTTGATTCATCCATTTTCCGAACGGAAAATGGTGCTTCGCTAAGATACAAAGCGAGCAATATAAGCGCGTTTTTGGTTCCTTTTGTCGCGCAGGACAAAAGGAACGGCCTAGGATAAGGTTGAGCGTAGTACAAGGTTCATGCGGCCCGAGCATTCACATACCCCGAACATAGAAAAACAGCGTATTCTCAAAAGAGAACACGCTGTTAAAAAATCACATACCCGGCTGTCCTTTGGTCAGTTTACCAAAGACCAGTCTGAATCCGAGCATACTGCAAAGCAGAATCATAGCACCGATAACCAGGGTGATCTGACAACCGAAATAGTCGGAGCAGATACCTGCGATCGGAGCAAAGAGAATGCTCGGGAAGATACTTGCAAGGATCGCACTGAACGACTGTGCGGTAGCACGCATATCGTTCGGTACCTGATCGTTGATGTAATTGAGTACGCAGAAGTTGAAGAACGGGAAGCTGCATCCGCCGATGACATGCACCGCAACCACCGCCCACGGGTCGGTTACCACTGCAAGCAGGATCATCTTGGTGATCTGGGTCAATGCTGCCAGCGTCAGCGTATTGCGGATACCCAGTTTCTTCTGGATACGTCCGGCGTACCAGAAACACGGTACTTCAAGCGGACAGGAGATCATGGTTGCAAGGCTCAACATCAAACTGGTTGCACCCAGCTCCTGTGCAAAGTAAATGCTGAAATAACGGCCGAAGGTTCCCGAAATGGAATACAGGATGTTGTAAATGATCAGACAGATCAGCGCTTTGTTACGGAACAGCGCACCGTAATGCATCTTCTCTTTCTTTTTCTTCTCTGTCGGTGCGGTATGATTCATCCGGATCATGAAGAACATCACACCGGCGATCATGCAAAACAGTGCCAGCCAGCAATAGATGGACTCATAGCTCTTGATGAAGAAGCCCATCACCAGCGCAAACAACGCATAACCGATGGTACCGCCCAAACGGATGTTACCGAAATCCCATCCCGTACCCTCGGTCAGTTCCAAGGTGCAGTTATCCTGCAAGGTTGTGGACGGTGTGAAGAAAATGGTCAGTACGATCACACAGCCTGCGATCCACCAAAGGGATTTCGACAGATAGATCGCCAGACAGGTGACACCCGACATGATCATCAATGCACCGGCGATTCGGCTCTTATGTCCGCTGCGGTCACTCAAAATACCCCAAAGCGGCTGCACCAGCAGCAGAATGATGGTACCGATCGAGCCGATCAGACCGATGGCACTTTCGGAAAATCCGCTCTGCGAGAGGAATACCGAATGGTAGGTATTATATACCGCGTGGCCGCAGTAGTAAATAACGTAGGTTAAAAACAGGTAAAACGGAAATTTGGTTTTGCTTTTGATCTGTTCCAAAATAACATCCTCTCAATTTGATCAGAAATCAGATTTTTTTCATGCACAGTGCGTACATATACCAGGTAGCATGCGGGATCCACTGCTCTGCCCAACGCCAGTTATCGTTGACATCTTCGCATGCATCATAATACAGTGCAATGCCGTGCTCATCATGTAAGCCGCCGGTGATGCCGTTGACGATACCGCCCGGACAATGGATGAAGTCTCTGCGCTCACCCTCGAAGAAATAGTCGATGTTGTTGCGGCCTTCACCCTCAAGCATACAGCAATCAAACGGATTCAAGCCTAAGATCCAGTTGATCTGGTCATCCGCATATTTGCACAGAGCTGCTTTGAGTGCTTCGTCCTTGGTATAGTAGCTCAAAGAACGTGCTGCGGTTGCCAAAGAACCGAGTCTTGCGTTCTCACCCTGCCACCACGGTGCGGTCTCCACGTCATGCGGATAGAAGAACTGATCGCATCTGCTGCCGTCGCCGTGCTGCACATACTGTCTTGCATAGCCAAACGGGTTATTGACCTTACCGGTGATATACAGTTCATGGCGCATCAGCTTTTCACAGATCTCCAAAACTGCCTCTTTGTCTTCTTTCTGACGCTCGATCGCGCAGTAGTTTAATAAGTTGACCATCGGCATACCGGCATCCGCTGCATGGAAGAACGGACGGTCGGTATCGTTGACACGCAGATAGCCCATGGTATCATCCACCGGAACATAGCGGTCGGTGATGCGTTTTGCCATCGCTCTTGCTTTACGCAGATAGTCGATCTCCTTGGTGGTCTTATAAATCTCAATGGTCGCATCCAATGCGCAGTACTCGTCAAGCAGATTCCATTTACCGTCATTGGTATAGGTTTCGTTGTTTTCCATTAAGAAGTGGTAGGATGCGATCGCGGTATTTAAGTATTCTTCCTTGCTGTGCTCACTCGGATAGGTGGTTCTTGCGGCATAAGCCAATGCTGCGATGGCATAACCTGCACCCGAGCGGAACGAACACTCATAATCCAGCGGAGTCTGCTCTTTCGGGTCGCCCCATGCACCGCCGCCTTTTCTGCCGGACGGATTGCGGTGGAATGCACGCATCGCACGCATGATGCCAACCGGACCGTATGCGTCCATGGTACGGGATTTACTTGCATAGAAGCTGCCGGACGGTGCGCTCATTCTCATTAAGAAGTCTGCACCGTACATACCTTCTTCGTATAAACGGCGTTTGAACATGGTGTAGTACGGATACTCCGCTTCGTCGATCAGGTCATACATCTTAAAGAATGCATATGCCGAGAAGGCTGCCTGCTGCGGGTTGAAATAAGAAGTATGGGACAGATG
>JBGUUN010000172.1:0-1751 GCA_045133555.1 Oscillospiraceae bacterium | reverse complement strand
CATCATCGGCGGTCTTCTCGGCGGAACCTATTGGGGTTGGATGTATATCGACATTCTCTGGGTGCGGGAAGATCACCGCAGACAGGGTGTCGGATCCCGCCTTTTGACTGACGCCGAAAAAGAAGCGGTGCGCCGCGGATGCCATCATGTCCATGTCGACACGATGAGCTGGCAGGCACCTGCGTTTTATCAAAAACACGGTTATGAGGTGATTGGTGTACTCCCGGATATCCCGCTTGGTAATCAAAAATATCTGCTGATGAAAGCCCTGCTGGCAGAATGACGGAGGAACAAATCCATGGAAGTAAATGAATATCAGAAGCTTGCAATGACGACGCTGAATCCGGCGCTGGATAAACGGGACATACTCATCAACAGCGTGATGGGACTGTGCGGAGAATCCGGGGAGGCGATCGACATCGTCAAAAAGTGGATGGCGCAGGGACACGCGCTTGACCGTGAACGACTCGCAAAGGAACTTGGCGATATCGCGTGGTATCTTGCGGAAGCGGCGACGGCACTCGATCTGTCTTTAGAAGAAATATTACAGGCGAATATAGAAAAACTGAAAAAACGGTATCCCGAGGGATTTGATGAAACACGGTCAATCGATCGACCGCAGGATGATGGATCGGCAGTTTGAGAGGTGTGCTATGCAAACAAAAAAAGTAATCGTCCTGCCGTATGACAGCGCATGGAAAACGGCGTTTGAGGACATTCGGGCAGAGCTTGACGCCGCACTTGGGAATCTTGCCATTGCCATTGAGCATGTCGGCAGTACCTCGGTTGTTGGCATGTCCGCAAAGCCCATCATTGATATCGACGTGGTGATTCCCGATTATACCGTGTTTGATGATGTTGTTCAAAGGCTTGCAAAAATCGGCTACACCCACGAGGGTGATCTTGGCATCAAGGATCGTGAAGCGTTCAAATATACCGATAAGCCGCATCTGCAGAAGCACCATCTGTATGTCTGTCCGCAGAATTCGGCAGAGCTGCACCGACACATCACATTCCGTGATTTTCTGCGAGAGAATCCCGATGCGGTCCAGACATACAGCGCGGTCAAGGAAACTGCCGCAGAACGGTACCCGGACGATATCGATGGATATATCAACGATAAATCGCCGTGTATTGAAGAACTGTACAAACGGTGCGGGCTGAAATGACGGCTTAGCAGTGAAAGGAAATACAGAATGATCAAAGAACTGATGCATGACCCGATCTTCCTTGCAGGAAAGTCGGAAATTGCAAATAAAGAAGATAAATATATTGCTGAAGACCTGCTGGAAACGCTGATTGCCCACAAAGAGGGTTGTGTCGGTATGGCAGCAAATATGATCGGCGTGAAAAAGCGTATCATTGCATTTTTGGATGAAAGCGGGAAAGCACCGACGTATACCGTCATGCTCAATCCCGAGATCATCAAACGGGACGGTGCATACGACACCGAGGAAGGCTGTCTGTCACTTCTCGGCGGTCCACGCCCGTGCAAGCGTTACAAGAGCATCAAGGTGCGTTATCAGACTACCGAACTGCAGACACGCATCAAAACATATACCGGGTTTACAGCGCAGATCATCCAGCATGAGATCGATCATTGCGATGGAGTGCTGATATGACGAGACAAGCCTTTTTTGACGATTGCCTCGATACCTATGGCGTTTCTGCGGACTATCCGTTTGATGAGGATTTTGAAACGGCGGTTTTTCGCCACACCGACAACCGAAAATGGTTTGCGATCATGATGC
>JBGUUN010000171.1:0-2570 GCA_045133555.1 Oscillospiraceae bacterium | reverse complement strand
AGATACAGCTTATCCAAAAAACAAAAAGGACGGTAAAAACCGTCCTTTTAAGTCTTTTAAGCGGGGACTGCGGTATCAGACCGCCAGACAATAGCGAGCTATGCTCGCGGCCATCTGCGGCGTAGAAACTTGCAGCGCTATGGGACCGGCGGCTCGCCGGTTAGTCGAGGTTTTCAGCAACAACTTCGAATAAAGCGTGGTCGCCGTATGCCCAGTACATTAAGCCTTTTAAGCCCAGATCGTAGACCATCTGGCATTTTACGCGCAGAGAATCCGGATCTTCGTAGGTAACAAAGGTATCACCGTCGTACAGGTATGCAGCTTTTGCATTCTCATCCCAGAAACGGGTGAAGCCGTTTTTGTTGATGTAGTTCTCTTTTAATTTGGAGTAGCCGCCGCCGAAGCCGCCGCCAACGGTTTTTGCAACAACACCCAGACCGTTGTTCTTCCAGGTATTGCAGCCGCGCCAGCCTCTGGAACCGAAGGAGCTGCCGATAACCAGCTTCTCGTACGGAACGCCTGCATTGTGGAATAACTCGATGGTGCGCAGAGAGGACGGGCCGTCCGGCTCACCCGACTGCGGATACGGGTTTGCATGGTGACCGGTCACGTTGGTGAAGCCGCCGCGCATATCGTAGGTCATTAAGTTTACCCAGTCAACAACCTCAGCAACCTTGTCCATCTCGGTGCCGTCGATGTAGTACTGCTCTGCACCTACTGCGGTGGTTAAGAGATGACCCGGGCCTGCTGCGTCTAAATATTTACGCAGTGCGCGCATAAATTTGGTGTAGCCCTCTTTGTCGTGCGGACCGTAGTCGATACCTGCCTGATCGGAGCACGGATATTCCCAGTCAACGTCAACGCCGTCAAAGCCTTCTTTGAGTGCAAGCTCAACGGTGGAAGAAGCCAACAGCTCGATGCCTTCGTCGGTCAAGCAAGCGTCAGAGAAGCCGCCTGCACCCCAGCCGCCGATGGATACGATCAGTTTTAAGTCCGGGTTGATCAGTTTACAAGCACGGATGGAATCCAGCACACCCGGTTTGATGTGGGATAAGTCGCCTTTGCCGTCTTTGATCAGCATAAATGCAAAGTTTAAGTGGGTGATACGCTCCATGTCGCGGACACGCAGCTGGTCAACACCGCCTGCGAATACGTACGGTGCAAATACATGATTTCTTTTCATAACAATTCCCCTTTTGTTTTAGTGGTACTTTCGTACAATTTTATTATATCAAATCACGCCATTTATTTCCAGTCATTCTTATGCGAATACTTTTCATTTCTTACAAAAATCCGGACACCCGGCTGCACACGAGCAGCATCCGCTCACCCAATACGCTATCTGCCGATCATAACGCTGTGGGGATTCGTGGCTGTTAACAGTTTTTTTACAATCAGTACGCTTTTTATTAGCAGGATGACGGGATGTTTATGCTATAATAGGGATATAAAGAACGCAGACAGACTGCGGGATACGGGAGGAAATAACAATGTTTGGAAAAGGTATGAAATTATTGGGCTTAGGTTTACTCATCGGCGGTACCGCTGCGGCTTTATATGCTATGAATAAAAAACAAAAAGAGGAGCCGACCGAGCCGGATATCGTGATCGATGAAGCACAGGCAAGCGAATATGTATCCGAAGAACCGGTCAAGAAAGCAGACCCGTTTGCGGCTGTGAAGGATGCGCTCAAGAGCCGTCCGTCCAAATTGACCGGCAAAGACTGGTTTGACAAAGGCTATGCGCTGTTATCCGATGATGCGGATGCCGCTCATTTATTAAAAGCACGCGAATGTTTTGAAAACGCATCCAAGAAAGGCTATGTGGAAGCGACCCGCACCTTAGCGGAGATGTATGCACAGGGCTACGGCGTAGATCAGGACAGAGAGAAATCCTTCGGCTTATACCTGCTTGCTGCAGAGGACGGCGACGAGGAATCCTGGACCCAGCTTGCTACCTGCTATGCTGAGGGTGTCGGCACCGAGATCGACCCGATCGAAGCATTCTACTGGTACGCAATGGCAACCGCTGCAGGCGATGAGACCGCGAAAGAGATCTTAGGCGCATACGGCGAGGACATCCCACAGCAGGACGAGTTCCCGGTAGAGCTGGTACGCGACTGGTACGAGAACAGATATCCGGACTTGACCGCAGAGCAGCAGCTTGAGGTAGAGGAATTCTGGGACGAGTGTGCAGACGAGATGTTATATGTTGACACCGATCTGTTCTTAGAGGACGAGGACACCGTTTTGATCATCGAGGACGAGAATGTTGTGATCGATCCGGAAAACTGCGAAGACAGCGAAGATTGCTGCGGCAGATGCTGTGAATGCGGCGAGACCGAGGATTGCGAGATCAAAGTGGAGTCGGAAGCGGACGCTACCACCTGCTGCCCGATTGAAGAATAAGAATAACAAAAAAGGACGGTTTATACCGTCCTTTTTTTGCGCAGAGCCTGCGGTGTCTGAGCTCCTCTGCAGCTCGGATGCCGCATGATGCAAATGCAAGCATTTGCATCTGTAGAGGACTGTGACCTACGGTCACAGCCTCCGACTGCTTTGTACAGACCT
>JBGUUN010000170.1:0-4301 GCA_045133555.1 Oscillospiraceae bacterium | reverse complement strand
ACCCAACCGGAAACCGAGACCAATTCGGCTTTTACGGCGTTCTGCAGCGCAGCAAATTCCGCATAAGTTACAACCTCACCTTCAAATGCAACGCTCTTACAACCGGTTTTAGCAGCGCAGAATGCCACACTGTCACCGATGGTATTGTTTGGCGTACGCCAGTTGATCAGCGTATAATCCGGGCATTCCAAAGCCGCCTGCTCGGTATAACGCGGATCGGTGATGAAAAATTTCTCGGACGGTGTGATAAACAGATAGGCATCATCACTTGTATATCCGCTGATGTAGCGCACGTTATCGATGCTGCTGATAAAGAATCCGTCCACACATGCGGACTCCATTTTTGCGAGAAGTTCATTACATTTCATTTTTTGCTCCCTCTATGGCATATATCCTTTTCCGCTGCAATATACTTGTCTTGAGATTAAAAACGCGGAAAGGAAAAAATATGAAGATCATCGTATATCATCATCAAATGGACAAATTTCTGAAAAACATTTCACGGCTGCTGATTGCCGGCATTTTGATTGTGATCGCTTTCTCTTTACAGATAAAACCGCAGACAGCCGTATCGGAGTCTTTCCCCGGACCTGACCGCTCTCTGCCGATCGAGGAACTTACGACCGAACCGGACAAAGAATCCCCTATCCGGGAAACCGTGACGGTCCTGTCATCATCCGCGCCTGTCACGCAAACCCAATGTACAGATGATGTGATCCTGGACGAAATACCGCTTTCCAAAGAACTGCAGAGGTATACACAGTCTCTGTGCAAAACTTATCAGGTGCCGTATGCCTTGGCATTGGCTGTGATTGAACACGAAAGCGGATTTGATACAGACGCGATGCACCAAAATACAAACGGGACGGTAGATTCCGGACTGATGCAGCTCAACGAGATCGTTGCCGCACAGGTCGAAGCGGAATATGCCGTCACCGATTTGATGGACCCCAAACAAAACCTGCATGCCGGGATCGGTATTCTTGCGGATTATCTCAGCCGCCACAGCATCGGCGACAGCGTCATGGCTTATATCAACGGAGAAACAGGAATGCAGCGCCTAAAAGCAGCCGGTATTTCCTCCACAGAATCCACCGATGAAGTGATGGTGCTGATGGATAAATATGAGGCGTTACTTGCCTCTTTTACGGAACACCAACAGCTTACTGAGCAGATAGTTCAAAACAATGACTAAAACATTGATCGCCAATTTACTGATATCGCCGTTCAACTGCAGGATCGTTACACACAGATACATCAGAACAAGATCGCAGATACCGGAAAAAACACGGCTTCCGAAAAACGATGCTGCTTCGACCGCGATGGATTTTGGGGTGTTTGCCTGAGAGGCAAACACCCATTTTCGATTGGTCAAATATGCAAACAACACCGATAACAGCCATGCAATAACCGTTGCCGCAAGATAATTGATATGGAAAAGATGCTCCAACACCAGGTAGGACAGGTAATTGACCACCGTGGTCCAGCCACCGAACCAAATATATAAAATGATCTCACGGTAACGCCCAAACAAAACTTTCAGTTTTTGCAGCATCTTACTTGCCTTCCAGGGCAGTCAACAGCATCTCTCTGACCTTACGGTAATCTGCAGGGTTCACAGAGTACAGCTCCTGCGGAAGTTTGTTTCCTGCCATAGCGTAACTGGTAACCTTGAATGCTGCCGGATCTTTTTCTACAAATACCGTGTCATATACCTGCTCAACGATTTCCGGAGCGATTTCGCTCACGCGGGATAACAGCTCATAATCCTCGACCGCACGTTTTAAGTTATACCAACGTAAAGACAGCAGGACTTTACCGTTATGTGCCGGATAAACAAAGTTGGTATCGCCGGCTTTCCAGCTCGGTGCACGGAAAGAGAGTCTCTCTCTCGGATTTTCCGGCCATACGGTGTAGTTCCAACGCAAGAAGCCGTCTAAGCCGATTTTATGGATAAACATACCGATGACTTCCGATTCATATGCCGGAGAGCTCAAGAAGGTATTCGGATAATCCGGACTGCAGCAGACATACAAGCAGGTTCTGCCTTTGCCGGATTTTGCACGTTTGGAGAGGTACTCCGCTTTATCCGCAGCAAAGTTGATGGTCGGAACGATATCCGAAATATAATCGCCGAATTCTTCAATGAATTCGATGTGGTTGATCGCAACTTTATAGACGAAGTTCGGTGCTGCAGCGTGCAGACGGTTTAAGGAATTGCGATATTTCTCAACATCTGCCGGCTCATCCGCTACGATCTGAACGTATTTGAGCTGATCGGTATCCATGAAATAACGCTCCAAAGCAGCAACATAATCCGCGATCTGCTCGTTGGAATCCATATAGCGGAAAATACCTTCATCCGCATCGTAGTAACGGATACGTACCGCATCCGGATCGTCCTCATACACTTTGCCGTAGCCGTTTACCGGATCATTCCAGATGTTGATCAGACCGAATACCTCGATCTCACGGTCGATGCCATTTGCAAAGCACAGATCGATATAACGCTGCATTGCGGAGTAATCATACTCGAATTTACCGTCTTTCTTGGTAACCCGGATGATGTTATATTCGTACATATCGGTCGGATAGTTGGTGACCTTATGAACATTCTGACCCGACCACGGGATCTCACTTGCAATGACAGTTACTGCTTTCTGACCGAGTGCACCTAAGGTCTTGACGTAATTTTCAATGACCTCGAAATGCTCATCGCTGTAAAGTCTTACGTCATGCTTACGTGCAATATTGGAGTTATGCTGCCAAAGATCCAGATGGAAACGGTAATCCTTGGTATCCGGCATGGTGTAATCGAATACGTGAAGCGGCAGTTCATAGGTCTTGATCAGTTTCTCTGCTGCAAAACCGCGGCTCTGATATACACGGATGGTAACGGTGTATTTGCCCGCTTTTGCTTCTTTCGGAACATTACATAAGATCATGACCTGCTGACCGACAGCCATAAAACTGCGCTCCAGCTCAATATAATCCTGATTTAAGATGATATCCGCAGTCTCAACCCCCGCATCGTCCGGCAACTTTCCAATGATCTTACATTCCACCGATACTTCCGGTGCATCACAGACTGCCTCTACACGGTAATTATCATAGATGCCGCGTTTGGAAAATGCCGGGTTGGTTCCTACCGATAAGGTTGCGTAATCATCAGCGGTTACAAGCAAAGAAGCATAAACCGCATCGTTCTTGGCAGCGTTGAGTTCAAACTCCACTTCCGGAACCGGGAACTGATCGACACCGCTCTTGGTGACATAATAATGATCGTACAATTTAATATCCATAATAAATCTCCTCTATTTTTCTTCCGCAGTTGTCTGCGGTATATTCCTGAAATTACAGCAGGTCTGCAAACTCTGCCAAAGAATGAACAGTCTTACCGGAGCGCATCTGCACCGCAGGTGAACAGATCATCGAATTCAGTACCGCTTCTTCACAGCATTCCGCAGCCGCACGGAACACCGGATCGATCTTCTCTTCCGCAAAGGTCACAGCAGTGCGCAGCACAGTAGAATCCTGTCTGTCGCCTGCATTTGCGGTGGAAAAACCGATCATAACCTCACCGCTTCCGTGCCCGACATAGGAGCCGAGTCTTGCCAAACCGACACTCATACGTTTGATGACACGTTTTAACTGACGGTCGGACAGCGGCAGATCGGTTGCAAGGATCATCATGATCGACCCCTGATCCACCTGTTGATTCTCCGCAAGTTTGATCTGCTGTTCAGCCATTTGACCGATGCGCTTGCCATTCACGGTGAAATCGCTCATACTGCCATAGTTGCTTTGCACCAACACACCGAGTGTATAGGTCTTGCCCTCAAAATCCAAAATACGGGATGCCGAGCCGATACCGCCTTTGAAATAATGACAGACTGTTGAAGTGCCTGCTCCGACACTGCCCATCTCAAAATCTACTTTTGCAGATGCGATCGCCTCTCTGACATGCTCCTCTTTGACAGCGCGCAGATGGATGTTATTGATGCCGCTGTCATTGCACTCGCCTACCACCGGATTGACCGACCAGATCGGAGTATGATCCTGTTCACAGCGTTCGATCAGATACCCCACCAGCGCATCATGCACCAGACCGACATTCATAGTATTGGTCAGTGCGATCGGAGATTCCAGTCTTCCAAGCTCCTCGATCTGCATCAGGCCAAGCGTTTTGCCAAAGCCGTTCCAGACAAAACAGGCTGCTGGCAGCGGATGCGCAAAGATATTGTCTTTACTTGGCATGATGACGGTGACACCGGTATGTGCCTCCCCCTCATGAATGGTGG
>JBGUUN010000169.1:0-1599 GCA_045133555.1 Oscillospiraceae bacterium | reverse complement strand
ACCATCAGCTCTATGATCATCAAGAACACTTCCAGCGAAAACTCCAACGAATTCTGGGCGAGTACAGCGGAGAAGCTGCTGCAAGCTCTTATGACACTGCTGCTGGAGATCGCAACACCGAAAGCAAGGATAAAAGATGCGAAACTGGACCGGTACGAATTCGAATTGAAAACATTCCGCGCCCGGCGTGATGCCTGCGACACGGCGGAAGAAGAAAAAATGTATAACGCAGCAATCGAAGATGTCATCAGGCAGAAATATCATTACCTGAGCGACCGATTGATGCAGTTGAAAGAAAGGATCTCCGAATGCACTTCACCGAAAGAGAAAAAACGCCTGAACAATATGTACTATAAGATCCAGGCATACCGCAACGATGAAATGCTCCTTCGGATCCTGGATATAAATGATCCGCCTGAGGACTATGAACCTTTGACGATCAGAGAGGCGAAGAAACGTATCCTGAACCTTGGTACATGCGTAAAGCTTTTGCAGTTAAAGATATTCTTGACAAAAGAAGAACAGGCGCAGCTGAGAGCGTTTAATGAACAAACACCACATTTTAAACTGGAACGTCTTGTCTATGAATTGGTATTTAAAGTACCCGTGGAAAAAACAACGTACCATTCCCTGTATCAGGTGTTCTTGCTTTGTAACCCGAACCATAGCCTTGCATATAGCTATTGGAGTGCATTCACCGAATGGAGCGATAACGTCTGTACATCTGCAAAGGGCGGTCTGGATACAAGGCTATCAGCGTTCAAGCAATACTATATCCAGCGGATGACATCCGAGAACGAGATCGACCTTGAGAAGCCCGGGCGCGAAAAATGCGCGTACTTCTGTATCATTTCCGATCAGGAGACTTCATTAGCCTATATCTCATCGCTGTTTATCACGATTGCCTTTGCCACGCTGCAGGCGCAGGCCGATGCGAACACGAGCAAACGGTTGCATGTGCGCAACCATTTTTATCTGGATGAGTTCGCTAATATCGGGGTGCTGCCAGACTATACCCAAAAACTTTCTACGCTCCGTTCCCGCGATATCCATATCAATATGGCGATCCAGAATCTGCCGCAGTTACTGCAGCGGTATGACGAGAACCGATGCCTGGAAATGTTCGGTGACTGTGACCTGATGCTGTTCCTTGGCTGCGGTAACGAAGATAAAACACCTGAGTTTGTATCTAAACTGATGGGCCAGATGACAACGAGTACTATCGTCAAACGGGAGAAGAAGCATATCCTCTCGCCGATCAAAGACTTCGATATTGGGCTGACGAAACAGCATAGCCCACGCAGTCTGATGTTCATCAACGAGATCCGCGAACTGAAACAGGAGCGATTGATCGCATTGATCCGTGGCCAGAAACCGATGCAGGTCGATAAATATATGTATTTCCATCGTCCCGACCATGTATGGATCCAGGAAACGATAGATAAATACCCGAAGATCTCCGGTCACCCGCTGCCCGGCGAGGAAACGATCGATCTGGATGCACTGCTGGCAGAACCATTGGAACCGGTGCAGCATAACCCCGCGCCGCCGAGGGAACCCAGCCAGGAAGATATCGACGCCGATACCGTAGACAAACAG
>JBGUUN010000168.1:0-1762 GCA_045133555.1 Oscillospiraceae bacterium | reverse complement strand
CCTGCACCGATCAAGCCCATCATCTCAACGTGAGCCGGAACGGAGGAAGAACCTGCGAACTGAGCATCAGAATGCATACGGCCTAAGGTATCGGTCATACCGTAGGAAGCCGGGCCAGCAGCCATGTTGTCCGGATGCAGGGTACGACCGGTACCACCGCCGGAAGCAACAGAGAAGTACTGTTTGCCTAAATCGATGCACTCTTTTTTGTAGGTGCCTGCTACCGGATGCTGGAAACGAGTCGGGTTGGTGGAGTTACCGGTGATGGAAACGCCAACGTTCTCGTGGTGCATGATAGCAACGCCTTCCTGAACATCATCAGCACCGTAGCATTTAACGGTAGCACGTAAACCGGTGGAGTACGGTTTCTCGTATACAACGTTCAGTTTAGCAGCATGATAATCGTATTTGGTCTCAACATAGGTGAAACCGTTGATACGGGAGATGATCATAGCAGCGTCTTTGCCGAGACCGTTTAAGATAACGCGTGACGGTTTCTGACGAACTTTGTTAGCTTTCTCTGCGATACCGATAGCACCTTCAGCAGCAGCGAAGGACTCGTGACCTGCTAAGAAGCAGAAGCACTCGGTCTCTTCCTCGAGCAGCATTTTACCTAAGTTACCGTGGCCTAAACCAACTTTACGGTGGTCAGCAACAGAACCCGGGATACAGAAAGCCTGGATGCCTTCGCCGATAGCAGCAGCAGCATCAGCAGCACGACGGCAGCCTTTTTTGATTGCGATTGCAGCGCCTACGATGTAAGCCCAGCATGCGTTCTCAAAGCAGATCGGCTGGATTTTTTTGATCTGATCGTATACTTCTAAGCCGGCATCTTTGGTGATTTTCTCAGCTTCTTCGATGGAAGCAATGCCGTAGCTGTTTAAGACTGCATTGATCTGGTCAATACGTCTCTCATAAGATTCAAATAAAGCCATTATCTTGTTCCCCTTCCTATATTATTCTTTGCGCGGATCGATGATTCTAGCAGCATCCGCAACACGGCCGTACTGACCTTTTGCTTTTTCCCAAGCAACGTTCGGCTCATCGCCTTTTTTGATGAAGTCAGTCATTTTGCCTAAGGAAACGAACTGATAACCGATAACCTCGTTGTTCTCATCCAGAGCGATGCCGGTTACATAACCTTCAGCCATCTCTAAATAACGAACGCCTTTCGCTTTGGTAGCGTACATGGTACCAACCTGAGAACGTAAGCCTTTACCTAAGTCCTCTAAGCCTGCGCCAACTGCTAAACCGTCATCGGAGAATGCAGACTGGGTACGACCGTAAACGATCTGTAAGAACAGCTCTCTCATAGCGGTGTTGATAGCGTCGCAAACTAAGTCGGTGTTCAGAGCTTCCAGGATGGTTTTGCCCTGCAGGATCTCAGCAGCCATAGCTGCGGAGTGGGTCATACCGGAGCAGCCGATGGTCTCAACCAGAGCTTCCTCGATAACGCCTTCTTTAACGTTTAAGGACAGTTTGCAAGCACCCTGCTGCGGAGCGCACCAGCCAATACCGTGGGTAAAGCCGGAAATATCGCTGATCTGTTTTGCGTGAACCCATTTTCCTTCTTCCGGAATCGGAGCCGGATCATGTTTTGCGCCCTTAGCGACAGGACACATCTCTTCGATTTCTTTGGTGTAAATCAAATCTAAAACTCCTTTCGGCAGGAAATTCCTGCTTAAATATTCGTTGTATTCCGCTTTCATAAAACGGAATATAGCGTGAGCGCACCGTGCTTATAACAAGGCGCACTTCATAA
>JBGUUN010000167.1:0-1880 GCA_045133555.1 Oscillospiraceae bacterium | reverse complement strand
TTGTACAAAACCGTGGTTTTCATAAAAACGGATCGCTGTTGCGTTGGAGGCACGCACCTCCAACTGAATGACCTCACCCTCATGCGCCTTGGCATATTCCTCCAAAGCTGCAAGCAGCATCGCACCGATGCCGTTTTTGCGCATCGTACCGGTCACCGCGATATCATTGATACCACATTCGCCACAGATGAGGCGGGCATTGATAAATCCGACCACACGCGCATTGTCACGTGCCACATAAGTCACTGCAAACGGTGAAAGCTTCTCATCCAGTTCCGCTTCGATCATACTTCTCGACCAGCGCTCCCCGGTAAAGCACTCTGCGTGCAAATCCGCCACGCCATCTACATCCGCTGCCGTCATCGGCAGAATTTTGATTTCCGTCATCCTTTCGCCTCCAACCAGTTTGCGCCTTCCTGTGCATCCACTTCCAGTTTGACCTTCAAGGATGCCGCCGCTTCCATTTCTTCGGTCAAAAGCTTGGCAGCCTGCTCGGCAAGATCTTTTCTGCACTCAATGATCAATTCGTCGTGTACCTGTAAGATCAGTTTTGCATCCAACTTCTCTTTGATCAATCTCTCATATACCCGCACCATCGCCAGTTTGATGATATCTGCTGCAGTGCCTTGAATCGGCGTATTCATTGCAATACGCTCTCCCAATGCCTGACGCACTTTATTGGAGGCATTGATATCCGATACATCGCGACGTCTGCCGTACATGGTGGTGACATAACCGTTCTTATGCGCATCCTCAACCGTACGGGTCATATACGCTTTGACACCGCTGTAGGTACGCAGATACTGATCGATATAACGTTTGGCTTCCGCCACCGATACATGGATGTCCTTCGAAAGGGAGAAAGCACCGATACCGTAAACGATACCGAAGTTGATCGCTTTTGCACTGCTTCTGACCTGCGAAGTGACCTCATCAAACGGGATATCGAACACCTGAGATGCGGTCATGCGGTGGATATCCGCACCGTTTTCAAAGCCGGCGATCATATTTTTATCATCTGCCATATGCGCAAGCACACGCAGTTCGATCTGCGAATAGTCCGCATCCACCAAAGTATAGCCTTCTTTCGCCACAAAATAACGGCGAATCTCACTGCCTTCTTCGGTACGGATCGGAATATTCTGCACATTCGGCTCGGTGGAAGAAATTCTGCCGGTACGGGTCAAGGTCTGATTGAAAGTCGAATGAACTCTGCCATCTTCACCGATGACCTTTAAGAGTCCGACGATATAGGTGGAATGCAGCTTGCTCATGCGGCGATATTCCAGCACCGCTTCGATAATCGGATGATAGCCGCGCAGCTCATCCAGCACTTCGGCATTGGTGGAATAACCGGTCTTTGTCTTTTTCTTCGCCGGCAAACCGAGTTTTTCGAACAGGATATGTCCAAGCTCCTTGGTGGAGTTCGGATTAAATTCCTCGCCTGCTGCAATGAAGATTTCTTCCTTTGCCGCCTGTACGGCAAGCTCCAGAATATCACCGTAACGCTTTAATCCTTCGGCATCGATTGCAAAACCCTCATGCTCCATGGAAGCCAACACCTTGCAAAGCGGCATCTCAATCTCATACATAACGGTGTGAAGCTCATTCTGCTCGATCTCCTGCTGCAGTGCATCGCAAAGTGCCGACAGCGACAGGATATCCGCGTGGTCTTTATCGGACACCGTAACACCATATTTTAAGCGCAGGCTCTCCATCTGATAATCACTTGCGGTCGGCAGCAGAAGGTATGCTGCGATCTCCAGATCAAATGCAAACGGAGCCAACTCGATTCCTTGTACCATTGCATAGCGATAAGCGGCTTTACCCATATAGGTACGCTTGCTCACCGGCAAAGTCAAAATGCGTAAAAATGCCTG
>JBGUUN010000166.1:0-7132 GCA_045133555.1 Oscillospiraceae bacterium | reverse complement strand
CGGTATCATAACCGTTTTGGTGATTGCAGGATCTTGTTTTGGTAAGGATGTATGGAACGGGATTCGCCGAAGATGGAAGGATGGGTTTTGGAAATGAAAAGATTATATTTGTTTCTTTGCAGCCTGCCGTTTTTGCTGACCGGCTGTAAAGAGTCGGAATCGGTAGGCATCATCGGTGGGGCTGACGGTCCGACCGCGATCTTTGTGGCGACTTCATCCGATCGGCTGATATGGGATCTGGTTTTACTGATCCTGCTGTTTTTGGCAGTCATCCTTTGGATTCGCTATCGCAGGAATAAGAGAAAATAAGCAAACCGCTTTCAGTTACCTGAAAGCGGTTTTTACTTTTTACTTTTCACTTTTCACTTTAATAATGCCCTGTCCCGCACCGATCTTGTTTCCGGCATCGAACCATGCTTTTGCGGCACGCTGTAACGCGGTGTCCTGCGGTAGTGGCTTTTTGCTGCCGAAGATGCGCCATGCGGCATCAGAGCTTTCGTCGGTGCATATAATATCAAAGTCGGCGGCAAATTTCAAAATATTGCTGTCCTGCGGTAAGATCTCTTTTAATTCCGGTGCAAGCAGCCAGGAATGACAGCAGAAATACTGCGGCACAAAGTTAAATTTCTCCGCAAAGAATACCTTTGCACGCGCATAGGATGCAAGGCATGCCTCATGGGATAGCGGCTGCCCTTCCGGGATATGGACATTCAGCGCCGGAATGCCTTGCGGTATATTGCCCGGCATTGCCCAAAGCGTATCCGGACGCTTGCCTTGCTGCGGATGGTCTTTTAAGACAAACATTTCGAACTGCAGACGGCCGAGCTTGATGATGCGCGGGACCATCGGCTGATTGAGCCAATCGAAGTTGTGCAGCGTACCGACTTCTCCGGTCTCTTTTTTGCACATACGCATCCAGGTGGCGATGTCCGCCATACAGTCGGTGTAGATCTCTTGCTCGATATGAAGGGCATCGTAACGGGCTTTTGCGTCTGCGCCGATGAGCAGTAAGCAGAGCGCTTCGATCGCGTACTCGGTTTTCCCGTAATGTGCGGCGATTTCCGAGATCAAAGAAACGGCGGTGTTTGCATCAAGCGATGCGGAGGCATCCTTGACTTTTTGTAACCTATCGGAAAAATATTCGTCCCCGATGACGCTGTCGTATAATTCGGTCAGAAAAGCCGCATCCTCTTGCGGTATCTTGATATCTGCGATCAGTTTGTGGAAATTCATAATCACGACCTCCTTTTGCGGTTCATGGTTTTATTATAGCACGAATTGCCCAAAAAGGATAGTCAATTTTTGTGAAAAAAGAAGGGTGGTACAGCGGCAAAATAATTTGATTTGAGAGGGAAAATATGGTATAATAATTTTAAGTATAAACCTGTGAAATACAGGTGTTTTTGTATTCTCGGCATGCGGTAGGATGATGTTTGACTTTGCGAAGAATGGTCGGCAAAAGTAATGCAAAGCAAATGAAAACGCGGCGAGCAATACGACTCTTATTTGAGAAAGGATGCTGACAAATGGAAAGCAAATTGTATGATGAAATTTATTCGTATTTGTCGACGCACTTCACGCCGGGTAAGGAATTTCCGGCAGACATCGTAGTGAAACAGATCTTGGCAGGCGGCTACCTGCCGCAGCGTTACGGCTATCAGAATATGCGAGAGATGTTTACCGGTTTAAGCAAGATCATGACCGCCAAAAACGGTGCGGACGGTAAAATGATGGTGGTCCTCCATACTCCGGGCGATACCGTTTCCTATGCGGAAACCGAACCGCCGGCCTACCGTTTAAGACGCGGTACCGGCGATATCGGTCTGCTTTCCGGCAAGAGCCTTGACGATGAGCCGGTGCGAAAAAAAGCACTCCCGGACGATTATAAAGAGCGTCTGCCGGAAAACAACAAGGATGCCGATGAGAGTGAGAACGGCTTTTCTCCGTTTTTCGGTTCGTCCGCTTACGGTCAGTCGGGCTATTTGTCCCGCAGCACATCGGTCAAACCGCGGCTGCAGGGTTACCGTGTGTCCGATCCGGAAGAACCGGAGACCTTAGATGAGCAGATCCAATTTAAGATCTATCAGGCGGTCGTTATGGGACTGCAGCTTGAAAAACCGCTTTATATGTCCACCTTAAGCCCGGTCTTGCGTTATGCGGGCGTGGAACATGATAAACTGGGTTTTGTCAAATCCAAGAATATGCTCAAGCGCTGTGCTGCGTTCATGGACTTCGAGGAAGTGATGATGAACGGTGTGCCGCAGACGTTGGTTACGGTGCATCATGTGCCGGAATGGGATGAAAAGCTGACCGATGTGGAAAAACACAGCGGCGATGTTTTGGATATCGCGGAAAAGAAAAAGATCTACGGCGTACTGTGCGAGCATATGCAGTTCGGTGAGCCGGTGCATATGGCCGCATTCAGCCCGATCTTAAAGACCTACGGCTTTGACTACCGCAGCTACGGTTTCCAGAAGGTCAAAGAGCTTGCAGCGCAATTGGATGAGTTTTTATCGCTGCAGGAGGTCGTGATGAACGGCGTCCCGCAGACGCTGGTCACCTTAAAGCCGCTTGATGAGGCTGCACTCAAGGATGCCTGTGTCGAGCCGGAGAAGAAGCCTGAGGATGACAGCGCACGTCCGCTGCATCAGGCCGCATTTTTACCGCCGAAGATCTTAGGCGTTTTGAGCCGTATGACCGGTCAGCCGGTCTGGGCATGCGAAGAAGCGCTGGAGGAATCCTATATTGCTGCAAGAAATGCGGGTACCTTGACCGTTGAGGTCAAGTATATCACCCGTCGCGGTGTGCTTTCGACCAATAAAGAGCGTGCAATGCGTTTCCCGCTCAATCTGCAGACCATGCGCGGCGATACGCTGATCGGTGAGCTGCATGAGACCGGGAATGAGGACGGAAAACCGTGGTTTTTGGCATGGGTCGGCAGTCCGGATTACGTCAAGGATGGCGCAAATGAGGAATCCGATACCGAGCGTGTACGCGAGCTTACCGATGATCTGACCGCTTGCTGCGCACTTTCCGACAGCGTGGTGCGTGCGGCGGCATTCAAGGCGATCCTCTGCTCCGAGCCGGAAGCCAGACAAATGATCATAGAAGATTATGCCGAGGCATTCCGTACCGGAAAACTGTTAAAAAACGGCGAAGAATTCTACTATCCGCTGCGCCGGACAAATGTACAGGGCAAGACCATCTATGTTCTGATCGCGCCGAACCGTATCGGTGAAAAGGCGTTCTATGTGCGTTTCATCGGTACCAATATCGTGTTCGCATCGCAGGAAGATCCGATCGGAAAACCGGAGGAGAAGCCTGTCGAAGAAGTCCATGCAGTGCAGCCGCAGACCGCAGAGGTTTCGGTGCGCATCGACAACGCACCGCTGCCGAAGGAGCTGGAAGAACTTGCTTATCTGCCGGTGCAGACGGTCAGCCTTTTGGCACATCGCTGCGGCATGCTGTTTGATCCGATGATGCGGATCCTTGCCGACAGCTACCGTGACTGCAAGGAAAACGGAAAGATCCTGCGCACACCGGATTCCATCCGCTTTGTGCTGCTTTGTAAAACCTTAAAGGGCGAGGAGGTCACCGTACATCTGCGTCCGAGCATGAGCACGGAGAGAAACTGGTTCTTACAGTATTTTGATACGGCAGAGCGCAAGGAGACTGCGGTCACCGCGACGGTATCCGAGTTTGAGCAGTTTGCTTTCTTGGGTGACTGGGAGAATCAGCTGCGCAGCTTAGCAGCACTTGCCGCGCCGGAAAACTGGGAATATCCGGGTGAATTGCCGCTGTACGGACTGCGCCGCTATCTGTACGGTGTGTTTGACCGTATCGTCAAGCAGGATAAACTGGTATACGATGAGCATAAGCAGATCGCTGCATTCAATACCGGTTTATATAACCGCACAGGTTACGATATTTTTGTATTGTTCTCCAAGAATCTGCCGGGCTCGAGATTCCCGTGGAGATTCGAACGTTTTGCGGTGGGCAGAGTAAACGGCAGCTTTACCTATCAGCCGCTGCCGCCGACCTATTTTGAAAATCGCGTTTCTCCGTGGTTTGAGGCGGAGCGCGGTATCCTGCAGCCGGATACACAGCTTGTGAAGGACAGCATCCGTATCCTGCCGCGTGCATTTTTACGCCGCTGCAGCGATGCGTTGGAGACTTCGCTCATCGAGCAGATGAATCTGCATGAGGAGCTGACCGACGGCTGCTATGCAAGACTGGATGCGTGTTACGAGAATAACCCTGCACAGCTTGAGGCAATGACCGAGGCGTTGCAGCGTGCGGTGAGCTATGCGCTGTTCCGCTTAAAACGCGACTATGCATATGCCGTACCGGGTTACCTGCCGCAGCGTGATCAGACGGTATTTATGCTGCCTGTAACCTTACAGGGCAGCAGCGAACCGGATGTCGTCATCGCATATGTGATGGAATACGGCAGTTACCGTCCGGTGAAACTGCTTTCGATGCAGGAAGCATATACGGCTGCACGCTTTATCCGCCGCAGCGAAGGCTTCTGGCTGCAGCATCCGTTTAATGCAGCGGAAGAAAAAGAGGAAACTATTACAGCAAAGGAATAAGAGTATGTTATATATCGTTGGTACACCGATCGGAAATCTGGGAGACTTTTCGCCGCGCGCGATCGAAACGCTGCGCAATGTGGATTTCATTGCGGCAGAGGACACCCGTGTGACGGTGAAACTTTTGAACTATTTTGAGATCGAGACCCCGATGATCAGCTATTATGAGCACAATATCCGCCAGAAAGGCGAATATATCATCGAACGTATGCTGCAGGGCGAGGATTGCGCGATCGTCACCGATGCGGGTATGCCGTGTATTTCCGACCCGGGCGAGGATCTTGTAAGGCTGTGTGCCGAACATGATATCCCGGTGGCGGTGGTACCGGGTCCGAGTGCGGTCATCTCTGCACTTGCGGCATCCGCACTTCCGACCGGCAGATTTACCTTTGAGGGCTTTTTGTCGGTCAACCGTCCGCAGAGACTGCAGCATTTAGAGGAGATCAAAGAAGAGACCCGCACCATGATCTTCTACGAAGCACCGCATAAGCTGCTTGCAACGCTGGAGGATTTTGCCGAAGTTCTGGGCGCAGACCGTAAGATCACCTTATGCCGCGAGCTGACCAAGCTGCATGAGGAATTCTTCCGCACCACCATGGGTGAGGCGGTCGCACATTACACCGAGAATAAGCCGAAGGGCGAGTTTGTATTGGTGGTGGAAGGTTTTGATAAGACCGCTGCCGAGCAGGCGGTCAAGGAATCGTACACCGTAGAGGATGCGGTGGCAATGGTCAAGGAAAAGGTGGCAGCCGGCGAGAAGCTGACCGCAGCCTGCAAAGAGGTCGCAAAAGCGACCGGCTTCAACCGTGCCGAGTTATACCGCATGGTCAGCAACGAAGAATAAAGGATAAACCGGGAACTTTTTTGTGAGTTCCCGGTTTTTTTGCGCATACTATCCGTATAACGGAGGTGTGCTATGATCAGGATGAATCATTTGAATAAATCTTATCCGTCGCCGGAGAACAAGGGTAGGGTAGCTGTGCTAAGTGATCTGTCTTTGACGGTGGAAACAGGGGAGTTTGTTGCCATTATGGGGGAGTCGGGGGCGGGAAAATCCACCTTGATGAACATCATCGGCGCTATCGACACCCCGAATAGCGGCAGTTATCTGCTGTCGGGTGTGGAGATGACGGGATTGTCCCCCAGAGAATTGACCGCATTTCGTGCCGGGCAGATCGGCTTTATCTTTCAAAACTCCAGTCTGATCCCATCGCTTACCGCTTTGGAGAATGCCGCATTGCCGCTGTACTACCGCAGGGTGGGCAAAAAGGAGCGGATCAAAAGGGCAAAGGAAGCGCTCTCTTTAGTCGGATTATCCGAGCGGATGGGACATCTGCCGCATCAGCTCTCCGGCGGTCAAAGACAGCGTGCCGCCATTGCAAGGGTGATCGCATCCGACCCGCCGATGATTTTGGCCGATGAGCCGACCGGCTCTTTGGATGCAGCGTCCGGGCGGGAGGTAATGGGTGCATTAATGCGGCTGAATGAGGCGGGCAAGACGGTGCTGCTCATCACCCATGATCCGCATTGTGCGGCATATGCAAAGAGAGTACTGTATCTCAAAGACGGAAAATTGTGTGAAAATAAATAGCGGCAGGAGATCCTGCCGCTTTCAAAGTTTGTTTGTGACGAGTGTGTAATATTTTTTATTCGCCCCAGAGTGCTGCTGCAGCAGCCTTTTTGAGGGTGTTTTCATCGTCATCCAGCGCATACTGCCAGTACATCATACCTGCAAGGCCTTTTTCCTTGATGTATGCCGCTTTGATCTCGATGGTTTTCGGATCGTCGAATCCTACGAACATCTCACCGTCACGGGTCAGATAGGACTGTTTTGCAGCTTCGTCAAATTCGATGGAGTAGTTATCGAGTTTGGCAAGGTCGGTGATCTCATTGTAACGCAAGAAGCCGTCAGCACCTTTGCCTGCCTGATAGCCGTATAACGGTAAGCCTAAAACCAGTTTCTCTGCCGGGATGCCCAGCTCAAACATCATCTGAATGCAGGCATCGCCGCACACGGTCGGGATACCGATGCCGACAGACGGCGGATAGAGGTTGGAGTGATGTGCTTTACCGAATTTGTTCCAGTTATAGTCATAGCCCATGATGTTGATGTAGTCTAAGATCTGTGCCGCACGGACAAAGTCGGTGTGACGCCAGGTGTCCGGAGTTGCGCCGCATGCGATGGTTAAAAGTTTCTCGCTGCCGATCGCATCACGGATGGCCTGCAGCAATGCGATGAAATCTTCGCGGCAGGTGTCGCAGTTATCCTCGCCGGTGGTCAGGTCGATGCCCGGATACTCCCAGTCGACATCGATACCGTCGAGGTCAAATTCGTCCAACAGCTCTTTGCACTGTTTTGCGATCAGCGCACGGCCCTCTGCGGTCTTGCTGCGGGTGCAGAATACGGTTCTGCCGCGCTGCTGCAGAGATGCAAGCAGTTTGAAGTTGCCGTCTTTGCGCAGGTCTGCAATGCGTTTGAAGTCCTCATTCGAGCGGACTGCGATCGCATCCTCGGTAACATATGCGAATGCGTAGTTGAC
>JBGUUN010000165.1:0-3492 GCA_045133555.1 Oscillospiraceae bacterium | reverse complement strand
CAGGCAGCAAGCTGCGGTCTTGCCTGCGGTTTTCTTCTCATTCTCATATCTTCATTCTCCTTTTTGATGCTTGCTTCTATTATACCTAAAATAATTGTGGATTGCAATGGCAAAAACATATTTACTTTTTGCGAAAAACATGATACAATAAAATAGTAAAAGACTGCGCAATAATACGCAGTAAAAATAAAATTAAAGGTGGTATTATCATGTTTAACGAACAGGAGATCCTGGATTTAAAAGAACAGATTTGTGACATCGGCCATTGCCTGTGGCAGCTCGGCTTTGTTGCTGCAAACGACGGCAATATCTCTGTGAAACTCGACGAAAATCATTATCTGTGTACCCCGACCGGCACCAGTAAACGCATCTTAAAACCGGAGATGATCATTCTGGTTGACGGTGAAGGCAACGTACTCGACGGCAACACCAAATACAAACCGTCTTCCGAGTTCAAAATGCACTTACGCTGCTACAAAGAGCGTGAAGATGTAGGCGCAGTTGTTCATGCACATCCGCCGATCGCAACCTCTTTTGCTATCGATCACGAGCCGTTAGACTTAAACACCATGCCGGAAGTTATCATCTTCATCGGTTCTGTTCCGATTGCTAAATACGGCACTCCGTCCACCATGGAGATCCCGGATGCAGTTGCTCCGCTGTTAGCTACCAACGATGCGATCTTACTGGAGAACCACGGCGCACTGACCGTAGGTAAAGACCTGATGACCGCTTACTACCGCATGGAGACCTTAGAGTATCATGCTAAGACCACCTTCTATGCTTCCGCTATCGGCTGCATGAAGAAAATGACCGAGAACAACTTAAGCTCTGTTGTACGCGAGATCGAAGGCGAAGATTTAGATAAATGCTTAGACCTGCGCAACACCTTCAAAGTTCCGGGCAAACATCCGGGCAAAGTCAAATACGACGATTACAGAGCTGAGCAGAAATAAGACATTCCCAAAAGTGCCTCACCCCATTTCGGTGGGGCGCTTTGAAGCATAAGGAGATACTTATGAAAAAAGTACTTGCATTTGACTTCGGCGCATCCAGCGGACGCGCTATGCTGGCAGAATTTGACGGCAAGACCTTTGCTATGGAGGAGATCCACCGCTTTTCCAACGATCCGGTTTATGTAAACGGCGTACTCTACTGGGATATCTTACGTTTATTCCATGAGATCAAACAGGGTATCTTAAAAGCTGTACAGTGCGGCGGTTTTGACTGCATCGGTATCGATACCTGGGGTGTTGACTTCGGTCTGATCGACAAAGACGGCAACCTCTTATCCAACCCGATCTGCTACCGTGATGCCTACACAAATGACGTCATGGAAAAGGTTTTCGAGAAGATCGACCGCGATACCCTGTATAACAAAACCGGTATCCAGCTCATCAACTTCAACACCGTATTCCAGCTGGTTGCTTACGCACTCAAAAAGACCGACACCTTCAAACGTGCGGATAAAATGCTGCTGATCCCGGATCTATTCAACTATTTCTTAACCGGTGAGAAAAAAGCAGAATATACCGAAGCTTCCACCGCACAGCTCATCGATCCGACCACCAAAGACTGGAGCTATGAGATCTGTGATATCTTAGACATTCCGAGAGACCTGCTCCCGCCGGTCATCGACAGCGGCGAAGTCTACGGTGAACTGACCGACGAGATCTGCGAAGAACTCGGCTGTAAGAAAGTTCCGGTCATCTCGGTTGCTTCTCATGACACTGCATCCGCGATCGTTGCTACCCCTAACACCGGCAAAGATTTCATCTACATCAGCTGCGGCACCTGGAGCTTATTCGGCACCGAATGTGACGAGGCGATCATCAACGATAAGACCCGCGCATACAACTTCTCCAATGAAGGCGGCTTCGGCAAAAAGATCACCCTGCTCAAAAACATCATGGGCTTATGGCTGATCCAGCAGTCGAGAAAACATTGGGTCAGCATCGGCGAAGATGTTTCCTACGGTGATCTGGAACAGGCTGCACTCAAGGAAAAACCGTTTGCATGCTTCGTTGACCCGGATGATGCAAGCTTTGTGGCTCCGGGCAATATGCCGAAACGTGTTCAGGAATACTGTGCGCGCACCGGTCAGTACGTCCCGCAGACCAAAGGCGAGATCATGCGCTGTATCTATGAGAGCTTAGCGCTCAAATACCGCCTGACCTACGATGCGATCAAGGATGTTACCGAAAAAGGCTATGACAGCATCCACATGATCGGCGGCGGCACCAAGGATAACTTCCTGTGCCAGCTGACTGCAAACGCAACCGATACCACCGTATATGCCGGCCCGATTGAAGCAACCGTTACCGGTAATATCGCGGCTTGTCTGGTTGCACTCGGCGAGGTCCGTGACCTTGCACACGCACGTGAGATCGTCAAAGCTTCCACCACCCCGATCGTTTACGAGAGCGACCGCTCTTTGGATTGGGAAGAAGCATACAGCAGATTCAAAGCAATCCTCGGCGTATAAAAAACAAAAAAACAGCAGATGGGAAAACCATCTGCTGTTTTTATTATACGTCTTTTTTGCCCTGTTTCATGGTGCGATACGCTCTTGCGGATACACCGAGGGTCTTTTTGAAGGTACGGGAGAAATGGGTGGAATCGTTGAAACCGACATCAAAACAGATCTGCGTGATCGAATCATCGGTCTGCTCAAGTTTCTCCATCGCATGCTGCATACGGACATTCTGCAGATATTCGCTGTACGTCTGTTTGGTCATCAGCTTGAACAGATAGCAGAAATAGGTCTTGGATACCATCGAAACCTTACACAGGTCATCCAGATGCAGATTCTCCGCATAGTTCTCATCGATATACTTCATTGCGGTCATGATCGCCTCTTTGTGTTTGGCAAACAGCGCTTCCGATCCGCCGAATTCATCCGACTTCTCATATTCTCTTGCAAGCAGCAGTAAAAGCTGCTGAATGTAGATATAGATAAACTGATCGCAATAGCGGTCAGACTGCTCATACTCCTCCACGATGCGGGTCATGGTACGCTCAACCTCGCGGGTCGCATTTGCGGATAACGCAAACATGACCTTAGACTCTGCCGAATATTCCATCAGACGCTGTAAAACAGACATCTCCTCCGGTTCCTCGACATATTCCGACAGACGGTTAAACACACTGCATCTGCATTGCGGCAAAAACGGCTCGGTCATAAATTCACAGCAAAGGATGACAGTACCGGCTTCGCGCTCGGAATGATGGTCCACATACGGCGGAATAATATAGGTCTCACCGGCAGTGATCTCATGACCGGTATCGGCAATATATTCATGGCATTTGCCCTTGACAACATACCAAATCTGCATATATTCATGGGAATGTGTTGCAGAGGAGGTTTTTTCTGTATACTCCATGCGATAGGCACGGTAATTCTTACCGGTCTTAAATACATCTCCCACATTTAAGTTCATTTTGTCCATACTATGTAACCTTTCTCTAACAGGCTTACAGCCTCTTTGATGG
>JBGUUN010000164.1:0-2457 GCA_045133555.1 Oscillospiraceae bacterium | reverse complement strand
GAGTGCTAAAATTCACAAATCGGACACAGAAACCGTAAAAAAAGACAATATCTTTGCGGTATACTAAAATCAATCCGATAGGACATTCCAATTTCAAATACATGACACTATGAAAAGGAGAAGAAAGAGTATGAATGCACAGAAGTACACCAAGAAATCGCTGGAAGCGATTCAGAAAGCGCAGCAGCTTAGCACCGAATACGGTCATATGCAGGTGAGCGATCAGCATTTGTTATATGCAATGCTGGTGATTGAAGACAGCCTGATGACCGGACTCTTAAATAAGATGAACATCTCGGCGCAGAGCGTGGAAAACAGATTACTTGCAAGCATTGAGGCAATGCCGCGTGTTTCCGGCTCGGGCAGAGAACTGGATAAGATCTATATTTCGCAGGAAGTTGACCGCATTTTCAACGAAGCGGAAAGCACCGCGCAAAACATGAAGGATGAGTTTGTATCCATCGAGCATATTTTCCTTGCGATGTTAGACCATCCGGGCAGAGAATTAAAAGAGCTGTTCCGTGCATTCGGTATCACCAAGGATGCATTCTTGAAAGCACTTTCCACCGTACGCGGTGCGACCCGTATTACCTCAGATTCGCCGGAGGATACCTATGATGCACTCAAAAAATACGGTACCGATCTGGTAGAGCGTGCAAGACAGGGTAAAATGGACCCAATCATCGGACGTGACGATGAGGTACGTAATGTAGTGCGTATCCTTTCCCGTAAATCCAAAAACAATCCGGTATTGATCGGTGAGCCGGGCGTCGGTAAGACTGCAATTGCGGAAGGCTTGGCACAGCGTATTGTTGCGGGTGATGTACCGCAGTCGCTGAAGGATAAGACCATCTTTTCGCTGGATATGGGTTCGTTGATTGCTGGTGCAAAATACCGCGGTGAGTTTGAGGAGCGCTTAAAAGCGGTACTCAACGAGGTTAAAAAGAGTGAAGGTAAGATCATTCTGTTTATTGATGAGCTGCATACCATTGTCGGTGCGGGCAAAACCGACGGTGCGATGGATGCGGGTAACTTATTAAAACCGATGTTGGCACGCGGTGAGCTGCACTGTATCGGTGCGACGACTCTGGACGAGTACCGTCAGTATATCGAGAAAGATCCGGCACTTGAGCGCCGTTTCCAGCCGGTATTGGTTGCAGAGCCGACGGTCGAGGATACCATTGCGATCCTGCGCGGTTTGGAGCAGCGCTATGAGGTATTCCACGGTGTGAAGATCACCGACCCGGCACTGATTGCGGCAGTCACCTTATCGCACCGCTATATCACCGACCGATTCCTGCCGGATAAGGCGATCGACCTGGTGGATGAGGCTTGTGCAATGATCCGTACCGAGATCGACTCCATGCCGACGGAATTGGATGTCGTTCGTCGTAAGATCATTCAGCTTCAGATCGAAGAAGCGGCACTCATGAATGAGGATGATCCGATCTCGATCGAGCATCTGAATGATATCCGCAAAGAGCTGGCAGAGATGAACGAGGAGTTCAACGCCAAAAAGGCACAGTGGGACAATGAAAAAGAAGCCATCACCCGTCTGCAGAAACTGCGTGAGCAGGCAGAGCAGATCGGCAAAGATATCGAGATTGCAGAGCGTGATTACGATCTGGGTAAGGCTGCGGAATTAAAATACGGTAAGCTGCCGGAACTTGAAAAACAGATCGCCGAGGAGGAAAAACGCATCCAGGAGGTCAAGAATGACAATCCGCTGCTGCGTGACCGTGTGACCGAGGAAGAGATCGCACGTATCGTTGAGCGTTGGACCGGCATTCCGGTATCTCGACTGATGGAGGGTGAGCGCGAGAAACTGCTGCATCTGGAAGAGATCCTGCACAAGCGTGTGATCGGTCAGGATGAAGCGGTGCAGAGCGTTGCGGAAGCGATCCTGCGTTCGAGAGCAGGCATTCAAAGTCCGAACCGCCCGATCGGTTCTTTCCTGTTCTTGGGTCCGACCGGTGTCGGTAAGACCGAGCTTGCAAAAGCACTTGCCGAGTGTCTGTTCGATGATGAGAAGAATATGGTGCGTATCGATATGACCGAGTATATGGAAAAATTCTCGGTATCCCGTCTGATCGGTGCGCCTCCGGGATTTGTCGGTTTTGAGGAAGGCGGTCAGCTGACCGAAGCGGTACGCCGCAGACCGTACAGCGTTGTTCTGTTTGATGAGGTGGAGAAAGCACATCCGGATGTATTCAACATCCTGCTGCAGATCTTAGATGACGGTCATGTCACCGATTCGCAGGGCAGAGTGGTTGACTTCAAAAACACCGTTATCATTTTGACCTCTAACTTAGGTTCGCAGTTCTTGCTTGACGGTATCGATGCGGATGGAAACATCACCGAAGATGCCAAGACTCTGGTCAATGCACAGTTAAAGAGCCATTTCCGTCCGGAATTCTTAAACCGTCTGGATGAAACGGTATTCTATAAACCGCTGTC
>JBGUUN010000163.1:0-16413 GCA_045133555.1 Oscillospiraceae bacterium | reverse complement strand
CTACGGCGAACAGAATTTAGACAACGGCGAATTTCTGGAAGTAGAAACCATTCCGCTGGCAGAACTCAAAAACATGGTCATGGCAGGCGAGATCGAGGATGCAAAAACCCAGATCGCTGTACTGAAAGCCTGCGTTTTGATGAACATCTGATATCATGACGGCATTGACGCTGACAGAGATCTTAAATCCGGAAAAACAGCTGTTGGACTCCTATGTCAGACCGACCGCTGCCCGTTCATACCATCCGGATTTCCCAGATGTATCGTTTGAGACCGCAAGGACTGTCGGAATGCGCAAGGAGCAGCTTCTTTGCAAGATGCAAAACGCCATCGACGGTATCCTGAAAGGCGAGCAATACTACAAAAAACAGCACCCTTCCGCAGAAGGTACCTTTCTCGGCCAAAGCGATTTTCTGCAGCTGCCGCTTTTGATTGCAGAGACCTATCCGCACGGATTTGCTGCACCGGAAATCTTAAATAGCTGGGAATATTTCATACCGAAACATTTTCCGGAGGCCCGTACTGCCGCAATCGTCAAAAAAGGCTGCCCGATCCATTTATTGGGCAGTTTCCAGCTTCTGCCGGATGAACATCTGCGTACGGTTGAACGCGCACAGCTTTGGGCACTGTTATATGCCGGGTATCCGCAGAAAGCGGTCAATAAAGCATTCTTGGATGCCGCACTGACTGCCAATAAAACCGTGGTGGAAGCCGCCTTGTTTTTCACAGCTGCGATCGCATTTGCATTTACCCGTTCTCCCAAAGATGCCGTATCTGCGGCGATATACGGCATGTCTCTGCCCTATGTGGAGAGAACCATCGGCAGCAGTATCCGGACCTTACAGCAATGCATGCAGCCGATCGAACATTGTATCCTGCTGTTCCATGCGGTGCAAAACAGCAATACCATGGAGGAATGTTTCCGCCTGTTGGAAACACACCGCGCCGAAGCCTGCTGTTACTTTGCCGCAGGTGCGATCTTCGGAGCAAATGCGGATCTGCCTATGGAAAAAGAGGACACCGCACTCTCCGGTATATTGAACTATGGCGGTATCGTATCCAAGCAGGACCTAGCCATACGCTATACCGAGCGCAATCCGGGAATCGCTCAAAAGAAATTACCGTGGGACAACGAAGCACGGGAATAAAGAAATGGGGAAAGAATATGAAACATACGTTATGGACCAAGGACGCTGCCAATACCGTGATCGTTCTGGCTTCTGCCGCAAACAAAGCAGAAACCTATGCGGCAGAAGAACTATCTGCTTATCTTGCAAAAATGGCGGGAAAACCGTTTATCATTTCCGACCGACAGGACCATGAAAAAGTCAACATTCTGGTCGGAAAAACCACCTGCGAAGCCGACGGGTTCGTTGTGGATACCGATCTGACCGATGACGGCTTTATGATCGTATCCAAAGAAAATAAGATCTTCATCACCGGCAGCGCATCCCGCGGCACTTTATACGGTGTATATGAATTTTTGGAAGAATATCTCGGCTGCCGTTTCTTCTCTCCGGAAGTGGAGGTCGTGCCGACCAGAAACGAGCTTTCCATCGATCCAATCTGCTTAAAACGTGTTCCGATGATGGAATACCGTTCCGCTTCGGTTTATCAGCTGTTCGATGAAAAATTTGCCATCAAACGCAGAATGAACGGCATGTCCAGAAACAAAGACGAAAAATACGGTGGCCGCATGGAGTACGGCAGACCGTATTTTGTACATACTTTCTGTCGAAACCTGCTCAAGCCGGAAGAATATTTCGATGAACACCCGGAATATTATGCCGAAATCAACGGCGAGCGCATCCGTGAAAAGACCCAGCTTTGTATGACCAACCCGGATGTCCTGCGTCTGGTCACCGAGCAGGTGTTAAAGGATATCCGCGAGCAGCCGAATGCAAAGATCTTCTCCTTATCACAGGAGGATAACTATAACGGCTGTACCTGCGAAAAATGCCGTGCCTTGGATGAATACGAAGGAACACAGGCAGGCTCTCTGCTGCATTTCGTCAATGCGGTAGCAGAGGAGGTCGAAAAAGAATTCCCGGATGTCATCATCGACACCCTGGCATATCAGTACACCCGCCGTCCGCCGAAACACGTTCATGCACGCAAAAATGTCTGTGTCCGTCTGTGCACCATCGAGTGCTGCTTTGTACATCCGCTCTCCGAGTGTACCGTAGATGACCCGGATGCACCGAGAAAAGACTACGCACAGTCGTTCCGTGATGATATCATCGACTGGGGCAAAAAATGTGAGCGTATGCACATCTGGGACTATGTCACCAACTTCTCTCATTTCTGGATGCCGCACCCGAATTTCCATGTTCTTGCGGAAAACATCCGCTTCTTCTATGAGAACAATGTCCGCGGTATCTTCGAACAGGGCTGCGGTTCACCGATCGGCGGAGAGATGAACGACCTGCGTGCATACATCATCTCCAAAGCACTCTGGGATCCGTATGTGGATGTCCAAAAGATCCGTGCAGAATTCCTGGCAGCCGTATACGGCAATGCCGCACCTTATATCGATGAATACCTTGAAACGGTATACAAAGCCGTTATCGACTGCGGCAGCCATCTGTACTGCTTCAACCATCCGGATAAACCGTGGCACACCATGGAACTGGTAGAACGTTGTGAAGAGATCTTTGCGCAGGCAAAACTTGCCGCACCGAACGAAGAAATCTTATATCGCATCAGATTCCAGGAGATGGCAGTCCGTTATCTGCGCATTCTGCTGACACCGAAGGGCAGCAAAGAGCGCAATGACCTTATTGATATCTTTACCCCGGATATGAAAGCATTCGGTATCACCATGCTCTGGGAGCGTGAAAACGCAGATCACTGTCTCGCAATTCTGAAAGGTGAAAAAGAGCCCGGCTATTGGTGGGCAAACTGATTTATTAACATCAGACCCGGTAAATACTTTGGTCTGATTTATAGAAAGGAGATCATTATGTTATCGTTTCCGAAAAATTATGTTGCAGCGGGAATCGAATATTCCTCTTATACCAAGCATATCCGTGCACCGCTGTTTCGCAAAAGTATCACATTAGAGAAAAAGCCGCAGTCGGCAGAAATTTTAATTACCGGGCAGGGTTTTTACCAGTTATTTGTTAACGGTAAAGACATCACCAAGGGATTTTTGGCACCGTACATCTCCAATCCGGATCAGGTCGTTTATTTTGATTCCTACGATCTTGTACCGTATCTTACCGAGGGAGAGAATGTGATCGGTGTAATGCTTGGCGACGGCATGGAAAATGCTATCGTCAGCGTATGGGCTTTTGACAAAGCGCCGTTTGTATCCGCACCGAAGTTTGCTTTATCCGCTTCGATCGACGATATGACCTTTGAAGCAGACTCCTTCGTCTGCACCGAAGGACCGTACACCTTCAACAACCTGCGCTGCGGTGTGCATTACGATGCACGTTTAGAACTGGACGGCTGGAATAAACCGGGCTTTGACGCATCCGATTGGAGAGCGCCGATCTGTGCCGAGAAACCGCGCGGTATGTGCAAACTGTGCGAGGCAGAGCCGATTGCTGTCAGAAGCGAATTTTATGCCGTTTCGATCACTCCGGGTGAAGTTGTGATCCACGAGAATTTTTCCGGTTTTACCAACTCTAAAACTGATTTCCCGGAAGGCAACCCACCGTATACCGGCGGCTATATCTATGATTTCGGTAAAAACAGTGCAGGTATCTTCCGTCTGAAGATCAAAAACACCACACCAGGTCAAAAAATCTCGCTGCAGTGCTCCGAGGCTTTGAGCGCCGACGGAAAACTGGATTACTATAACTTAAACTTCTATCCGGACGGATATTGCCAGCGTGATATCTATATCTGCCGCGGCGGGGAAGAAGAGATCTTCGTACCGCAGTTTACCTATCACGGCTATCGCTATCTGTATGTTCACGGCATCCGTGAAGATCAGGCAACCACGGACCTTTTGACCTATATCGAGATCAATACCAAGCTCAGCAAACGTGCATCCTTCGAATGTTCGGATCCGATGGCAAACACCCTCTATGAGATCTGCGACAACTCCGATCAGTCTAACATCCATTATTTCCCGACCGACTGTCCGCACCGTGAGAAAAACGGTTGGACCGGCGATGCTGCCGCATCCGCAGAACACATGATCATGACCCTGTCAGTCGAAAAGAGCTGGAAAGAATGGCTGACCAACATTCGACACGCACAGGATGTCAACGGCTATCTTCCGGGTATCGTCCCGACCACCGGCTGGGGTTTTGAATGGGGCAACGGACCGGCTTGGGACCGTGTGCTGTTCGACCTGCCGTACTATACCTATCTCTATCGCGGTGAAACCGAGGTCATCAAAGAAAATGCACCTACTATGATGCGTTATCTTAATCTCCTGACCCGCAAGGTCGATTCCTACGGTCTTATCCAAACCTGGGGACTGGGTGACTGGAGCGAAACCGACAGTCACGGAACCTACGGTGCATCGGTTGGCTTTACCAACGGCTGCATGATCATGGATATGTGTGCCAAAGCAAGTGTTATGTTCCGTGCCATCGGTTTGACTCTGCAGGCAGAATTCGCTGAGGAGATCGGCAAACGTATGAAACAAGCAGTACGCGACCGCTATATCGATTTTGCAACCATGACCGTGGAAGGTTATCACCAGACCGGACAGTCGATGGCGATCTACTACAATGTTTTTGAGCCGGCGGAAAAAGCTCTTGCCGCTCGTGTACTGGTCGATATCATTCATCAGGACAAAGACTACATCCGTTTCGGTTATCTGGGTGCAAGAGTACTGTTCCACGTTCTCTCCGACTACGGATACACAGATCTGGCATATAAGATGATCACCCGTCCGGACGCTCCGTCTTACGGTGCATTCGTTGTCGGCGGACATACCTCCATGCCGGAAAATATCATCGGTGAGCTTGCGATCACCTGTTCCTTCAACCATCACTTCTTCTGTGATATCAAACAGTGGTTCATCCGTCAGTTGGTCGGCATTAATGTCAACCCGACCCAAAAAGATCCGAATGATATCGTGATCAAACCCCATTTTATCGCTGCACTGGATCATGCAAAAGGCAGCTACGATGCACCAAACGGCAGCATTGCGGTAGAATGGAAGAAAGACGGAGACAAGATCCTGTTCTCGGTCAATACTTCCGGTCATATCAAATATCGCATCCTCCTGGAAAACGGCTATGCTTTTGAACGCTCCAATGTTACCTATACCATGCCGAAAGAACAGCCGATCCAAGAAGTGATCGTAAAGAAAACCTTATAAGTCAAACGGAGGAACTATCATGTTAGAATTTTCCAAAAAATATGTTGCTGCCGGAATCGAACGTTCGTCCTATGAAAAGCATGTTCGCTCTCCGCTGTTCCGTAAAAGTATCATGTTGGAAAAACAGCCGCAGAAGGCTGAAATTTTGATCACCGGTCAAGGCTTTTACCAGCTCTTTGTCAACGGCAACGACATCACCAAGGGCTTTTTGGCTCCTTACATCTCCAATCCGGATCAGATCGTTTATTTCGACTCCTATGATCTTTTACCGTATCTGACCGAAGGCGAGAACGTCATCGGTATTGCACTCGGCGACGGTATGCAAAACTCCGTCACCGGTGTTTGGGATTTCGACAAAGCACCGTTTGTATCCGCACCGAAAATGGCTTTGACCGCGGCCATCGATGATATGACCTTTGAGGCGGACTCCTTTGTCTGCACCGAAAGTGCTTATACCTTCAACAACCTGCGCTGCGGCGTTCACTACGACGCTCGTTTGGAGATCAACGGTTGGAACAAACCGGGCTTTGATGCATCCGACTGGAGAGAGCCGATCAGAGCAGAGATCACACGCGGTATCAACAAGATCTGCCAGGCAGAGCCGATCACCGTCAGAAGCGAATTTCCTGCAGTATCGGTCACCCCGGGTGAAGTCGGTGCGTACAGAGCTCGCCAGGATATCGAACGTGAGCTGATGTCTGTTGTCCCGGCAGAAGGCAATCCGCCTCGTACCGGCGGCTATATTTATGACTTCGGCAAAAACAGCGCAGGTATCTTCCGTTTGAAGATCAAGAATACCACTCCGGGCCAGAAAATCTCGCTGCAGTGTTCCGAGATCTTAGACGAAGACGGTAAGCTCAACTACGATAACATCAATTTCTTCCCGGACGGCTATGTGCAGCGTGACATCTACATCTGCCGCGGCGATGAAGAGGAGGTCTTCGTACCGCAGTTTACCTATCACGGTTACCGCTACTTATATGTCCACGGTATCCGCGAAGATCAGGCTACCCTTGATCTGCTGACCTATATCGAGATCAACACCACCTTAACCAAACGTGCTTCCTTCGCATGCTCCGACGAGACCGCAAACAAGTTGTATGAGGTCTGCGACAACTCCGACCAGTCCAACATCCACTATTTCCCGACCGACTGTCCGCAGCGCGAGAAAAACGGCTGGACCGGTGATGCCGCTGCATCCGCAGAGCATATGATCATGACCTTATCGGTCGAAAACACCTGGAAAGAGTGGCTGACCAATCTCCGTCATACGCAGAATACAAAGGGTTATTTACCGAGTATCGTCCCGACCACCGGCTGGAGCTTAGAATGGGGTGCAGGCCCGGCATGGGATCGCGTACTGTTTGATCTGCCGTACTATACCTATCTCTACCGCGGCGATACCGAGATCATCGAGCAAAATGCGCACACCATGATGAACTACCTGGATCTGGTCACCCGTGAGACCGACAAACACGGTCTGCTGCCGGAATGGGGACTTGGTGACTGGTGTCCGATCGACCGTGAAGGTTATGGTTATGCCGTACCGCTGGGCTTCACCAATGGCTGTATGGTTATGGATATCTGCAGAAAAGCTTCTGTTATGTTCCGTGCCATCGGTTTGACACTGCAGGCGGAATTTGCAGAAAAGATCGGCGCACAGATGAAACAGGCTGTCAGAAAGCGTTATATCGATTTTTCGACCATGACTGTCGACGGCAACTATCAGACCGGTCAGGCTATGGCGGTGTACTACGATGTGCTTGAGCAGGGCGAGAAGAAACAGGCGGTCAAAGTCCTGGTAGATCTCATCCATAAAAACGAGGATCACATGAGTTTCGGTTACCTGGGTGCAAGAGTACTGTTCCATGTCCTCTCCGATTTCGGTTACACCGATCTGGCATATAAGATGATCACCCGTCCGGACGGCCCGTCCTACGGTGCGATCTTAGAAAAAGGCTTTACCACCATGCCGGAGTCTCTCCATACTGATCTCCGCAACTGCGGCTCCAACAACCATCATTTCTTCTGCGATATCAAACAATGGTTCCTGCGTCAGCTGGTCGGCATCAATGTCAACCCATATGAGGACGATCCGAACGAACTGGTCATCAAGCCGCACTTTGCATCCGCACTTAATTTTGCAGAAGGCAGTTACGATGCACCGAACGGCAGCATCACGGTAAAATGGGAAAAAGACGGCGAAAATGTTTTACTCTCCGTAAAAACCGTCGGCGATATTAAATTCCGTATTGTTTTAGACGAAGGTTATGCGTTTGCAAACAGCAGACGTGCGTTCTTAGAGAAGGCAGCCGATATGGAAAAAGAAGTAATTCTTAAAACCGTACTGTAAGGAGAATACATCATGAATCATTGGGTAAACAATGTCTTTCGACTGATACCGTTCATTGCCATCCTGTCTTTGATCGCAGTGATCCCGACCGTTATATTCCGTAAAAAAATGGAACTTCCGGTATTTATTGCATTACTGATCACCGAACTGGCGGTATTTGCTGTCGGCAGCGTGATCGCGTTATTGCTTTTCCTTGTCTTTAACTAAAAAAATGCAGAGTCGAAATTCGACTCTGCATTTTCATTTTACCCGACCAAAAGATTGCCTTCCGGCAGCTCCTGTCTGGCTGTATTTTCATCCGCACGTTCTCGACGGATGGTAAGCGATAAGAACAACGAAATCGGACCGACACGTCCCAAAAACATTGCAAGGATAATTGCAAGCTTCGTCGGAAGATTAGCCGCCGCGCTCACACCGACGCCGATTCCGACCGTTGCGAATGCGGATACCGATTCAAACAACGCGCTGACCAACGGAATATGCTCTTTCTGCGGCGTTGCGATCATCAAGGTTACCAAAGCCGCAACCGCAAGCATACCGATGCTGGTAACAGTCAACGATTTATACACCGTGTTCTTGTCGATTTTATGCTTGCGCAGAATGGTATCGGGCATATCACGCAGCACGCAGTACACCGTCATAAACAGTACAACCGCAGTTGTCACCTTGATACCGCCGCCGGTCGATGCCGGCGCTGCACCGATGAACATCAGGATAATGCATATGACTTTGGTAAACTCGTTCATGTCATTGATCGAAAAGGAATTGAATCCCGCTGTACGGGTGGAAGCACTCAGAAAATAACTGTTGAGCAGCTTCTGCCAAAACGGCATATTGCCGATGGTCGCCGGATTGTTCCACTCACCCGCGGCGATCAGAAAAGTACCGCCCGCAAGCAGCGCAAGGGTGACGAATACCACAATACGGGTATGCAGCGACAGTCTGCGATTCTTACGGTAACGATAAAGATCCTGCCAGACAATAAAACCGAGACCTCCGCAGATGATCAGCGCCGCAAGGGTCAAAAGCACTACCGGGTTGTCCGAATAATGGCACACGCTACTGTACGGCTCCAAAAATCCCAGAATATCAAATCCACCGTTGCAGTATGCCGAAATGCTCAAAAATGCCGAAATAAACACGCCTTTTGCACCAAACTGCGGAACAAATACGGTCGCAAGGATCAGCGCACCGAGCAGCTCAAATAACAGCGAAAAGGTAAAGATCGTTGTAATGAGATGTCGGATGTCCGAGAAGGAAGTCGCGGATATTGACTCTTTGGCAAGCGACAGATTGCGAAAACGCATTCTTTTACCGAGCAGCATATTGAAAAGTGATGCGAAGGTGACAAGCCCCAAGCCTCCCACCTGGATCAAAAACAGGATCACACTCTGTCCGAATACGGAATAGTAGGTACCGGTATCGGCCAAGATCAACCCTGTAACGCAGGTCGCACTCGTTGCGGTAAAAAGCGCTGTGACAGGTGAGGTGAATTTTCCCTGTGCCGAAGAAAACGGCATCATCAAAAGCAACGTGCCGAGCAGAATCAAAAAAGCAAAACTCACCACAATCAGTCGGGTCGGATTATTAAACAGCTCTTTCGCCGCACTTCCTCTTTTTTTCTTGATACGGATTTCCAATCGGGTACCTCCTTTTATCGTTTCTTACTCCAAATTATAACATTCTACGGCAAAATATGCAAGCAAATCTTATGGAAGAAACGATTGCGTAATAAATATCTAAAAAAAATGATGTTTTCGGATAAATATTTTTCTTGACTTATTGGTGATTTCGTAATAGAATAGTATTGTGGAATATATTTATATAAAGCATCTTCTTTCCTGTGAAAAGAACCTGCTTTTTCTATGTTGATAGATGTAAGGGGATACCGCCGAACATATTTGTGGGTATTTCTTTATCCGATTGATAAATTGCGGATTGTCATAACAGATATACGGCACGATGTGCATCGCCAACATAAATATAATCTAACGATATGAAAAATAAAATTATGAAACGGGAGGTTGAATCAAAAAACTCATGCAGCCAATTACTGTTATCCTGCTCTGTGTCGCTGTTGCCGTTTTAGCAGCCGGTATTGCCGGTTACATCGGATTCCGCAGCGGTATCAAATACAGAAAGAGAATTGCCGAAGCTGAGATCGGTTCCGCCGAAGAACAGGCAAAAGTGATCGTCGAAGAAGCATCCAAAGAAGCTGAGAACAAACGCAAAGAAGCAGTTCTCGCCGCAAAAGACGAGATCCACAAAATGCGTTCCGAAGCAGAACGTGAAAACAGAGAGCGCCGCGCTGAGATTTCCCAGCAGGAACGCCGTATCTCCAAAAAAGAAGAAACTCTGGACCGTAAGACCGACCAGATCGAGAAAAAAGAAGAACGTCTCAATGACAAACTCAAACAGGCTGAAGAACGCTTGAATGAAGCTGAGACAATCAAACGCGCACAGCTCGACAGCCTGGAGCGTATCTCCGGTCTGACCACCGAACAGGCAAAGATCCAGCTGCTCGACAGTCTGGAAAATGAACTCATCCACGAAAAAGCACTCAAGATCACCGCTTATGAGCAGCAGCTCAAAGACGATGCAGACCGCAAAGCAAAAGAATATATCTCTCTTGCTATCACCCGTTGTGCGGCTGAACACGTCAGCGAGATCACCGTTTCGGTAGTACCGCTGCCGAACGACGAGATGAAAGGCCGCATCATCGGCCGTGAGGGCCGCAACATCCGTACCATCGAGACGATGACCGGTGTTGACCTCATCATCGACGATACTCCGGAAGCGATCACCTTATCCTGCTTTGATCCGGTACGCCGCGAAATCGCACGTATCGCACTCGAGCATCTGATCTCCGACGGCCGTATCCACCCGACCCGCATCGAAGAGTCGGTTGAAAAAGCGAAACGCGAAGTTGAGCAGCGCATCCGTCAGGAAGGTGACCGTGCTGTTATGGATACCAACGTTCACGGCATCCATCCGGAACTGGTCAAACTGCTCGGCCGTCTGCATTACCGTACCAGCTTCGGTCAGAATGTACTGGATCATTCCGTCGAGGTTGCATACCTTGCAGGTATTATGGCAAACGAACTCGGTGTTGATGCAAACCTTGCACGCCGCGCAGGTTTACTGCACGATATCGGTAAGGCATTGACCCACGAGATCGAAGGTTCCCATGTTGAGATGGGTGTTGATGTCTGCCGTAAGTTCAAAGAAAATGCTGTCGTCCTCAATGCGATCGAAGCACATCACGGCGATGTTGAGCCGAAGACCATCATTGCTTGCCTGGTACAGGCTGCCGATGCGATCTCCGCTGCAAGACCGGGTGCAAGACGTGAGAACGTAGAGAACTACATCAAACGTCTGGAAAAACTCGAGGAGATCTCCAACTCGTTCGAGGGCGTAGAGAAATCCTTCGCTATCCAGGCCGGCCGTGAGATCCGTATCATTGTCAATCCGGATCAGGTCAAAGAGGATAAGATGGTACTGGTTGCAAGAGATATCGCTGCCAGAATTGAAAATGAGCTGGATTATCCGGGTCAGATCAAGGTCAACGTTATCCGCGAAAGCAGAGCAATCGAATACGCAAAATAATCCATACGCCGAAGCAGAGCAATTTGCTTCGGCTTTTGTTTTTATAATATCCGTAAAGAATTTTGTCAAATCTTGGTTGCGAAACACCGGATATTCTGTTATAATAAGACTGTAGTGCCGATAAACGGGGGAATGCTATATGAAAACATATTTGTTTTTCGGCGACAGTGTTACGGCTGCAGACCGAAAATACGGAACCGATGACCTTGGAGACGGCTATGTTTCCTATATCAACGGTCATCTCCGAACCGTTTTCAACCATGCGGAGTTTCGCGTCATCAACAAAGGTTTTGACGGACACCGTGCGCAAAATCTGCTGCTTCGACTGAACGAAGACTGTCTGGAATACAAACCGGATATTCTGACCATACTGATCGGTGTCAATGACTGCTGGAAAGCGATCGATACCGGCATAGAGCACGATCAGGAGATCACAGAAGCCTTTGAGCGCTGCCTGAAAGAGATACTGCGCAAAGTAAAGGAGAAACTGCCAGACTGCCGCATTGTCTTGATGGAACCGTTTCTGATTCCCGCACAGCAGAACAAAGAGGACTGGCGGATCACACTGTATTCCAAGATCGAAGCAGTACGCCGTCTTTCCAGAGAGTTCGGTATCGAATACATTCCGCTTGACGGACTGTTTGCCGAAGCCTGTGCATTAAACGATCCGAACAGCTACTCCATCGACAGCGTACACCCGATCGCAGACGGAAGCCGTCTGATCGCAGAACATTGGATCAAACGCGTACTGTAAACGCGATTATATTTCAGGAGGACAATATCATGTTAGAAAAAAACACCACCATTTTATTCCAGGGTGACAGCATCACCGATGCAGGCAGAAACTATGCTACCGATGATTTAGGTCCGGGTTATCCGGGTAAAGTTGGCGCTTACCTGGCAACTTTCTGCGCAGATAAAAACGTCAAAGTCATCAACAAAGGCATCAGCGGCAACCGTGTCAAAGACTTAAAAGCACGCTGGCAGGCAGAATGTATCGACTTAAAACCGGACATCCTCTCCATCCTGATCGGTATCAACGATACCTGGAGAAGATATGACAGCAGCGATCCGACTTCCTGTGAGGCTTTTGAAAACACCTACCGTGAGATCTTAACCGACGTGAAAGAACATCTCCCGAACTGCCGTATCATCCTCATCGAGCCGTTCATCATCCCGGTTGATCCGAGCAAAGAAGAATGGCGTGTTGATCTGGATCCGAAGATCGGTGCGATCAGAAAATTAGCAAGAGAATTCGGCGCAGACTACATCCCGATGGACGGTCTGTATCAGGAACTCTGTGCGAAAGAAGATCCGGCACTCTATTCCGGTGATGGCGTACATCCGAATGATGCGGGCCATGCTTTCTTGGCAAAACAGTGGCTGATGCGCCTCTGATGCAGCGCTTGAAAGGAGTTTTGACCTACGAAATATAAATGGGACAAAAAGTACCTTTGCTGGGGATTGACCGCATTGGCAGTGATCTGCCTTTCGCTGACCTTCCATTTTCTGCTCAATCATTACACAAAGATGCGTAGCATTCTGCAGTCTGTATTTTCCGGACTGCTACCGATCACGTTAGGCTTCATCATTGCATATCTGCTCAAGCCGATCTTACATCTGTTTGAGTTCAAATGTTACTACCCGCTGCTCAAGAGAAAATGCCCGAAATCCAAAGATCCGAAGAAAACCGCACACACACTGGCAGCAATCAGCGCAATGCTGATTTTTATGCTGGGGCTGTTCTTATTCTTCTATCTGGTCATCCCGCAGTTATATCTGAGTATCGTGCAGCTGATCGATGAGTTTGACGATTATTACACCTCCTTCCTGGTCTGGCTCAATCGCATGATGGTCAACCACCCGGAAATGATCGAGATCGTCAACCGCATGATGGGCACCGCAGCAAACTCCCTGCAGGATTTTGCCAAAGAGACCCTGCTCCCGATGGTCAGCGACTATATGACCCAAATCGCGTCCGGTGTCATCAGCGTTGTTATCGGCATCAAAGACTGCCTGCTCGGTCTGATCATTGCGATCTATGTCATGCTGTATCAAAAGCGGCTGCTCATTGCATCCAAAAAGGTGATCGCCACCTTCTGCAAGCCGCAGACCGCAAACCGTATCTTTACACTGACCCGTAAGGCAGACTATGTCTTTTCCGGCTTCATTTCGGGTAAGATCTTAGATTCCGTTATCATCGGTATCCTCTGTTTCCTGCTTATGAGCATCTTCCGCATTCCGTATGCGGTACTCATCAGCGTGATCGTCTGCGTAACCAACGTTATTCCGTTCTTCGGACCGTTCATCGGTGCGATCCCAAGTATCCTGCTGCTTTTACTGGTAGATCCGCTGCAAGCGGTATACTTCGGTATTCTGATCTTAGCACTGCAGCAGTTTGACGGAAATGTGTTGGGCCCGATGATCTTAGGTGACTCCATCGGTTTAAGCGCATTCTGGGTCGTTGTAGTGATCCTTACAGGCAGTGCATTGTTCGGCTTTGCCGGCATGCTGCTCGGACTGCCGATCTTCGCCTTCTTTTACAGCATATTCAAAGAATATCTCGCCAAACAAGGCAAAGAAAAAGATCTGCCAAACGGAGAGACCGCATACGAAGAACTGTATTCGATCGATGCCGAAAGCGGTATCTTTATCCGCAAGAGTCCTTACCCGACCGATGCAGAGCTTGCAGAACACAGCTTCCGCAAAAACTTCATCCATTGGGTAAAAAACAACCGCCTTGTATCCTTCATCTCTCATCTTGGTAAGAGATGATCCAAAACCGTAATATTTCATAAATCAAACAGCCACCGCATAGGGTATACCATCTTAGGAGGGGATACGATGCAGTGGCTGTTTATTTTCTTTATTGCTGGTTCCTTTGTATTTGCCTGTATCTGCGGAAAGATGGATGCACTTTCCACCGCTGCACTCCAAAGCTGCGGTGACGGCGTAAAGCTTACTTTTACGCTTCTCGGCAGCATGGGATTTTGGAGCGGCATCATGAAGATCGCAGAGGAATCCGGTCTAACCGCAAAGATCACCCGACTGCTGCAAAAACCGATCCGGATGTTATTCTGCGGCTTACGGGATCCGATCGCCATTGAGCTGATCTGCATGAATATCACCGCCAATCTGCTGGGACTCGGAAATGCCGCTACGCCAACCGGACTTCGCGTGATGAAACGACTGGATGCGCTCAACCAGGCAGCGTCTGAGCCTTCCTTTCACATGATGCTATTTGTCGTACTCAATACCGCTTCACTTCAGCTGATACCGACCACCGTCGCATATCTGCGCGGTACACACGGCAGCAATGCACCGTTTGGCATTCTGCCTGCAACCTTGCTTACCTCACTTTGCGCACTGATCACAGCTATCGGTGCAGTATATATATTCGGAAAGAAGAAAACTTCATGACAGCGTATTTGATTCCGCTTCTGCTGACCGTCATCCTACTTTACGGCTGCTGTAAAAAACTTCCTGTATTTTCGATCTTTCTGACCGGTGCAAAGGAAGGGATCACCTCTGCATTTGAACTGATGCCAACCTTGATTGCTGTTACCGTATGTATCGGTATGTTCAAAGCCTCCGGCGGATTGGAACTTCTCGTAAATTTCCTGGCTCCTATTGCATCTGTACTCGGTACGCCTTTCGAGGTACTCCCCCTGGCATTGATCCGTCCGATTTCCGGAAGCGGTTCCTTGGTCATTTTTGAACAGCTGCTTGCCGAATATCACCCGGATTCATACATCGGAAAAATCGCATCCGTCTTGCAAAGCAGTTCGGAAACCACCTTTTATACCGTATCTGTCTATTATGCAGCGACTGCAGTTAAAAAGAGCAAGGCAACGCTGCCTTGCTCTTTGATCGGTGATATCAGTGTGTTCTTATTCAGTACGCTTTGGGTCAATCTTCTTTGCTAGGATAGAAATCACGGTACAGAATCTCATAATCCGGAGAACCGTCCGGTTTTCTTCTGATCGCCACTTCACCTTTGATCAGCGGATTGATATAATCGCGAATCTGTTTTTGTACTTCAACATTATCGGTATCAAACCATTCATCCGGAACCTTCTTCTCGTAGTTTGCGGATTCTCCGACAGAATGATAGATAACCTTCACTTCATACGGCTGATCGCTGACACGCTCAAAACCGAACATAACGCCGGTCAGATTTTCATCCATCGATGCACGGACGGCTTCCATACCGATCTCTGCAGCTTCTCTTAAGTCACATGCAGAGGAAAGGTGTGCACTGCAGCGCTGTACAACATTGAGCTCGATCGAACGTACTTTACAGCCGATCTCTTTTTTGATCAGACCTTCGAGGTATTTGCCGACACCGCTTAAATATGCGTGACCGAAAATATCCACAGCACCGCTCTTGGTAGCCATACCTGCATACTGACCGTCCTCATCCTTGATACCCTCGCTGCAGACGACCACAACGGTACGGTCTCTTTCCAGCATCTTACGGCATTTATCCAGGAACTCTTTTTCATAGAACGGCTGCTCCGGCAGAATGATGATCTGCGGCATGATCTTACCGCGGAAACGCGGCATACCTGCAGCAAGCGTCAGCCAACCGCTGTTACGGCCCATGATCTCGACAACAACGATATTCTGAGACGGGTAGATACAGGAGTCACAGATGATCTCCTCCATGGTGTTGCAGAGATATTTCGCTGCAGAGCCGAAGCCCGGGGTATGATCCGAACCCATTAAGTCGTTATCAATGGTTTTCGGCACACCGATGACCTGGATCGGAATGTTATGCAGCTTAAAATACTTCGAAAGCTTGTCTACGGTATCCATCGAGTCGTTACCGCCGATGTAGTAGAATGCGCCGATATCATATTTTTTCAAAACAGCATAGATCTTCTCATAGATCTCTTCCTGTTCGACCGGCGGCAATTTGAAACGGCAGGAACCCAGTGCCATAGCCGGAGTACGTGCCATAACTTCAAAACGGTCTACATAGCGGTTGAGCTCAACAAGATTTTCCTTGAGAAGGCCATCAATACCGTGCAGCATACCGTACACTTTATCAATTTTCGGATGTTTGATACCGCCGATAGCGATACCTGCCAAAGTCGCATTGATCGCAACACTCGGGCCACCGGATTGTCCAACAACAATATTCATAATCAAATCCTCACTTGAA
>JBGUUN010000162.1:0-4580 GCA_045133555.1 Oscillospiraceae bacterium | reverse complement strand
ACCGGAGGCACTCCGGCGGGGAAAATGTTGTGAAGAGTGTTGATTTTTGTTGGAAAGTATATTATAATATAATAGAGTGGTTGTGTCCGCTCATGAATCGACAGGAATGAAAGAAATTCACGATATATCGTAAGATTGGAGAGACAAGGATATGGCAATGGATATCGGTATCGATCTCGGTACAACAAAAATCATCGTTTATAAACACGGCAAAGGCGTTTTGCTCAAAGAGCCGAGCGTTGTTGCAGTCAATACGCTGGAGAATAAAATCGTCGCAGTCGGCGATAATGCACTCAAAATGCTGGGTAAGACCCCGGGCTACATCAAAGCGGACTATCCGCTCAAAGACGGCGTTATCTCGGATCATGTACTGACCGAGGTCATCATCAAGGATGTGATCAAACGCTCCTGCAACAGCTTCTTCATCAAACCGCGCATCATCGTCTGCACCCCGAGTGTTGTCACCGATGTGGAGAAAATGGCGATCGTTGAAGCGGTCGCAAAAGCAGGTGCAAGAAAAGTATACCTCATCGAGGAGCCGATTGCTGCTGCAATCGGTGCGGGCATCGATATCACCAAGCCGAACGGCCACTGCATCGTGGATATCGGCGGCGGTACCGCAGACGTTGCGGTAACCTCTTTGGCAGGTGTCGTACTGTCCAAAACCCTTCGCTATGCGGGTAACCGTGTGGACGAGGAGATCATGAAATATTTCACCAATGTGCATCATATCTCGATCGGTAAAAAGACCGCAGAGCAGCTCAAGAAAAACTTGGCTTGCGTTTATCATCCGGATCCGAATGAGAAATTCACCATCAAAGGCCGTGACCTGCTGTCGGGCTATCCGAAACAGCTTGAGGTCACCCAGACCGATATTTATGAGTGTGTCATCCCGTTTGGTGAGGAGGTCGTTAAGACCGTGAAAGCGGTGCTGGAGAACACTCCGCCGGAACTGTCCGCTGACCTTTACGAAAACGGTATTACCATGACCGGCGGCGGCTCGCTGATGCAAGGCCTGGATAAACTCCTCGAGGAGGCAACCAAGCTCAAATGCCGCATTGCGGAAAATCCGATCGAATGTGTATCCATCGGTACCGGTAAGGCATTCGATTATATCGAGATGTTCCACAACGGCTTTACCAACGAAACAACCTATATCGGTTAAGAATCGACGCGGATGTGCTGATTTGTCACCATCTGCAAAGGAACGTAATTCAGCGCGCCGGGAATGCTTTTTCGGTGCGCTTTGCGTTTTTGGAGGGAAGGATGTTTGAATATCTAAATGCCTTGAAAGATGGCGATATGGAAGTGAATACCCGATATGATCAGACCACGGCATTTTATAATCTGATCATGGATGCTGCCGAGACCGCAAAGGAATCCCATTTTTGTAAGATCCCGGTGGTGCTGCTGGATGAGGGTGTGTACGACTTTTATTCCGGCTATGCAGATCGGGCAAACGGCAGCGGTATGCCGATCAGCGTCCCGGTCAAGGGGGCGGCTCATATCCGTATTCAAGGACAGGGGCATGATAAAACGGTGCTGCGCCTGCACGGCAGGATGCAGTTTTTCTCCTTTTGGGCCTGCCTTGATATCACGATCAGCGATCTTACGGTGGAATATGCCGACGAGATGCTGTTTGCCCCCTGTACCAATCCGCATCCCGTCCCGTTTCATCCGGTGGGTGTGCCGATGCGTTTTGACGATGCATCGATGCTTTTGGATGCCTGCCGCCGTGTGAAGCTTGAACATGTGCGCTTTTGGGGAGAAAATTTGAAATTGGTGCTGCTGCACTGTGAGGATATCACCCTGTCGGATGTTGCGGGCGATATCAGCATCCTGCTTTGCGGCTGCAGCGGTGTGTTCTACGGACTTGACCTTGCCTGTTATACTAAGGCACAAGCGGAAAAAGACTGCGGATTGTTTGATGCGGCCGATCTTTCGCGCATCGAAGATGCGGTGCTGTGTGAGCAGGGGGTAAAAAGACCGGATAAGGATGTCACCAAAAAAGAAACGCATACGATCTATGCGCTGGAGGATTACAGATCATAAGGAGGCTATATGCATTATCTTTATAAAGTCAGAGATTTTTTTGCACGGGATGCTTTGGGCAGAACGCTTGGCATCTGTATTGATCACGCAGACCGAAACTTTGCGGTCTGCTCGATGGATATCACCGACCGTCATTTGAATGCGGCAGGTATGGTGGAAGGCGGCACGATCTTCGCACTCGGTGATTTCTGCTTTGCGGTCGCTGCAAACTGCAGCGGTAAGGTCACGGTAACGCTCAATGCGTCCATCACCTATATCCGACCGGTCAAAGGCTCCAAATTGATCAGTAAAGCAACGATCTCGTCCTCGACACGCCAGATCTGTTCCTGTAAAGTGAATATCAAGGATGAGCTGGGCAATGAGATCGCAGAGATGTTGGTCACCGGCTTTATCACCGATAAAGATAACGGACTGTCTCCGGAGGATTACTATGCGTAAACCGGTTGTTGTAGTGACAGGCGGCAGCGGCGGTATCGGAGAAGCAATCGTGCGAAGCTTCGCGCAAAACGGCTACCGTACCGTGCTGCATTACCATAAAAATGAGAAAAAGGCAAGAGAGATCGTTTTCGATCTGCAAAGTAAAGGCTATGAAGCGGTCTGCCTGCAGTCGGAGCTGGATTCGCTTGCGGCGGCAGAGCGTTTTATCTCGCAGGTGCATGATAACTTCGGACGTGTCGATGTGCTGATCAATAATGCGGGCGTTGCGGGACAAAAGCTGTTTGTCGATCTGACCGAGGAGGATTGGAAGCGGATGTTTGCCGTCAACCTCGATACCGCATTTTATTGCAGTAAGGCGGTCGTTTGGGATATGCTGTCCGAGCAAAAGGGCTGCATCATCAATGTTTCCTCAATGTGGGGACAGGTCGGTGCTTCGATGGAGGTGCATTATTCGGCTTCCAAGGCGGCTTTGATCGGACTGACCAAGGCACTTGCCAAGGAACTCGGTCCGTCGGGCATTCGTGTCAACTGCGTTGCACCGGGCGTGATCGATACTCCGATGAATGCCGCATTGCCGCAAGGGGCAATGGAGGAGCTTTGCGACGAAACACCGCTTTGCCGCATCGGATTGCCGGAAGATGTTGCGGCAAGCTGCCTGTTTTTGGCAGGTGAGGGCGGCAGCTTTTATACCGGACAGGTCTTGGCGCCAAACGGCGGTTTGGTTATATAAGGAAAGGGCATAAAAATGAATGAGAAAAAAATCCTGATCGTGGACGATGAAGCGCGCATCCGCGAACTCATCCGTCAGTATCTTGAGTTTGAGGGCTATCTCTGCGAGGAAGCCGAAAACGGACAGGCTGCGGTGGATGCTTACTTTGCAAACCGACATGATCTGATCATCATGGATATCATGATGCCGGTCATGGATGGTCTTGAGGCAATGCGTACCATCCGAAAGACCGCGGATGTTCCCATCCTGCTGCTGACCGCAAAGGGTGAGGAATACGATAAGGTGATGGGCTTTGATTTCGGTGCGGACGATTATGTCGTCAAGCCGTTTTCTCCGCGTGAACTCACCGCAAGAGTGCGTGCGATGTTCAAACGCATGACCCCGCGTGCGGCTGCACCGGAGACGGTCTACCGCTTTGGCGAACTGAGCGTGAATTTCTCGGCATATGAGGTGCGTATCGGCGAGCAGAAATTAGAGCTTACCCCGAAGGAATTCGAGCTGCTTTGCTACTTTATCAAAAATAAAGGCGTTGTATTAAACCGCGAAACGCTGCTGCATCAGATCTGGGGCTATCAGTTTGCCGCAGATACCCGTACGGTGGATACCCATATCAAGATGCTGCGCAATAATCTCGGCAGCTACCGTGAGCTGATCAAGACGGTTTGGGGCGTCGGATATCGCTATGATGAAACATAAACGCTTTATCCCGCTGGCACTCAAACTCTGGCTTGCATCGATCTCGCTGGTCGCAGTCTGCCTTGCATTGGTCTATCTGTTTACCATCGTGTTCTTGGAGCAGGATTATGTAGCGGAGAAAAAGAGCGAGGTGGTCGAGATCACCGCGGAAGCGATGACTGTGATCCAGTCGTATGAACGCTTTGACGTCAAGACCGCACTCTCCTGTGAAGCAATCAATGACCTTGCGATGCGCAATAACCTGTGCATCGATGTCATGTATGCTAACGGCGCCACCGTCGCACAGTATGAGGGCATCGGTGTCGGCTGTTACTTACATTCCAGCCTGCCGCTGCGGATGCAGATGTATGCACACGCGATCGATAATCTCGGACAGCTGGTTATCAATGAGGTGCGTCATCCGCAGTTTGGTACCAGCTATTATGTCTGCAGCCGCTATTTTACCGGCACATCCGGCAAAGATGCGTATGTACTGCTGGTCTGCGCACCGCTTGCATCGGTTTCGGAAGCGGCGGATGCCATTCGTGAAAAGCTGATCTTTATCACCGTGACCTTACTCATCGCAGTGACCGTTATCTCGATGCTGCTTGCCTATTGGCTGACCCGTCCGATGAAAAAGCTCTCCGAAGCGGCAAAGGCGGTCGCAAACGGACAGCTTGATACC